>JAUNYA010000055.1 GCA_030539565.1 Thermoplasmata archaeon
CAATGTAACGATCTTCCAACTGATCTACCTGCCCAGTTGAACCTGCGATATAATGGTGTTAATTAAACCTTTCGGTCTCGGTCGGACTTCCCGAAGTCCGCCTGGAGGTTGGTCTGGAACCTGTGGACCTCCCCGGGTATGTTCGTGGGGTACTTCCCGTCGACACACGCCAGGCAGAGGTCGCTCTCCTTGAAGCCGATGGCCTCCACCAGGCCCTGGATGCTGATGTATCCGAGGCTGTCCGCACCTATGATCTCGCGGATCTCCTCCACGCTGTGCTTGGTGGCGATGAACTGGTCGCGGGTCTTCATATCAACACCGTAGTAGCACGGCGCGATGATCGGCGGGCTGCCGATCCTCACGTGGACCTCCTTGGCCCCGGCGGAGCGGAGCATGTAGACCAGCTTCTTCAGGGTGGTCCCCCTGACGATGCTGTCGTCCACGATCATGATGCGCTTGCCGCTGACCGTGCTCTTGATGGGGTTCATCTTCATGGTCACGGCCTGCTCCCTCTGCTTCTGGTCGGGCATGATGAACGTGCGCTCCGCGAAGCGGTTCTTCATGAAGCCCTCCTCGTACGGGATGCCCGTGGCGCAGGAGTACCCGATCGCGTGCGCGCGTCCCGAGTCCGGGACGGGCATCACGAGGTCCACGTCGGCGGGGCACTCCCTCGCCAGGATCTCGCCGATCTTCCTCCTCACGGCGTAGACCTCCCGGCCGTCCAGGATCGAGTCCGGGCGGGCGAAGTACACCCACTCGAACATGCAGTACGCGCGCGGGTGCTGCGCGACCGCGGGATATATCTTGAACGTGTCCTTGGTGATCTCGCAGATCTCGCCGGGCTCGATGTCGCGGACGAACTCCCCGTGGAGCGCGTCGATGGCGGCGCTCTCCGAGACGGCGATATATCCTCCGTCGAGTCTTCCCAGGCAGAGGGGCCTGAACCCGTAGAAGTCGCGGATGGCGAACAGCCTTCCGTTGATGAGAATGGTCAGAGCGTACGCGCCGTCCAGCTCCCCCATCGCGGCCCTGATGGACTTGACGGGGTCGTTGTACATGGTCATGTACTTGCCCAGAAGCTTCGTCACAAGCTCGCTGTCCGAGTCCGTGAGGAAGGTCCAGCCCTCCTTCATGTACTTGTCCTTGAGCTCGGCGAAGTTGGTTATGTCCCCGTTGTGGGCGACGGCGACGGTTCCGAAGTTGGTCATCACCGTCAGCGGCTGGGCGTTCACTACGCTCTTGGACCCCGTGGTGGAGTATCTCACGTGGCCCACGCCGGCGTGGCCCAACAGGTCGCGCACGTCGTCCTTGGGCAGCGCCAGGTTGACCAGGCCGTTGCCCTTGAGGGTCTCTATGGAGGCGCCGTCGAAAACTGAAATGCCGGCGCTCTCCTGACCGCGGTGCTGGATGATCATCAGGGCCGTGTAAAGTGACGGTGCGACGACGAAGTCTGCACTGATACCCACGACGCCGCAGCTGTGCTTTGGCCCTGTCATCCGCTCGCCTCGAATCAGTCGCGGATCTTAGCCCAGTTGTAGGACCTGATTGTGGCGGTCTTGCCGTACCCGCAGGAGGCGCAGACGCCCTTCCTGACGTGGTAGGCGCGCTTACCGCACCTGCGGCAGGGGATGTGAGTCTTGAACTTGTTGTGTTTTCCCTGTGCCGGTGTTCCCTTTCCCATGATCATCACTCCAATGAACGTGAATGCCGAACGGCCCACGCGTACGCGTATAGGCTTTAATACGGCTACTAAGGCAACCCAATATGCAGGGGTTATATGAAGGTATCGAGCCCGCGGCTCAGACGAACCCGCCTATCGTCGGGGCGTCCAGACGGTCCATGTCGTAGAAGATGATCGCCTCGCGGACGCCTTCGGCGCCGCATCCGGTGCCCATGAAGTGGTCCAGCATCGACATCCTCCACAGCAGGTCCATGACGGTCACTGCCATGCACCCGTAGTACGCGTTCGTCATGTCGTCCTCGTAGCCGTTCTCGTCCATTATCGAGAAGACGCTGCCCAGGAAGCTGTCCCTGGAGTTGAGGGTGCTGACGTACTGCCTGAGGATCGCGGTTCCTTCCGCGTCCGGGGTGCGGAGGCGGATCTCGCTAGCATCGGCGAACGCCTTGTGGTGCAGCTCGCCGTCGTCGTCCATGACCATCCACTCGATCTTCCCGTCGACGGCCATGAACATGTTCCAGTTCCAGTCCTTATCGCAATAAACCGGGACGCTGAGGGGGTCGTCGGAGGACATCGATTCGAGAGCCGCCTCCATCCCGGCCTCCTCTAGGCCGTCGTAGTCCGGCTCCCTGTCGGGCTGTATCCCCCTGAGGGACATGACCGGCTCGATCTGGGACGCGTCCATGATCTTGCCGAGATACGTGAGATCGGTGAACATCCCGATGTTCTCGGATACCGACATCCTCAGACCCGAGGGGTCGGCCATGACGCCGGCCTCCCTGCAGTTGGCGTAGAACTCGGAGTAGACGGCACGCGATTCCGCCAGGGCCTTCGAGATCCTCTGGTCCGCGCGTGCCAGGATGTCCTTCGCCTCATCCATCGCCGGGACGCCGTCGCCGGTCCACGCTCCCCTGCATGACAGGTCGAGCTCCACCTGGAGCCTGTCGCTCGCGTAGAGGTGGAACGGGAACTGGCGGCAGTAGGTGGGGCGGTTCTGATAGACCTTGCAGCGCCTGCCGTTGAGGAACACGCAGGACCCGCGGCCCTTCTTCAGCGCGAGCGCGGTGTAGGACTCCGGTCCGCGGGATTTCACGAGGTTCTCGGGATAGTTCTTCCTGAAGAACGGGCGCTCGTCCGGAAGGACCTCCGGCTGGCAGAGGCAGCACATCCCGCACTCGGGCGGGCACTCAACCTTCCTGCCTGCAATCTCGGAAAAATCGACCTCGTAGTCCACGGACGTCATCCCCAATCGGTTCGCCGCAGAACTCTCCGTCCATTACTTGAAGGCTTCCCCTCAGGTACACGTCTTTGGGGAACACGGCGTCGCATCCCGCGTAGGGGGAGTGGCCGCACCTGCTGTGCAGTTTGGGGACTTCTATCTTGGACACGTTCCTCATGTCGAACACCACGAGATCTGCATCGTACCCCTCGGCGATGCGCCCCTTGGGGACATCGAAGAGATATCCGGGGTTGTGGCAGGCCATGCGGACCGCGTCGGACATCTGCATGGTGCCGCGGCGGACGTACTCCATGACCATCGGCATGGTGGTCTCGACTCCCGGGATCCCCGAGGGGGCCGACTGGAAGTCCTGCTCCTTCTCCTCCGCCGTGTGCGGGGCGTGGTCTGTGCCGATCATGTCCGGCTCGCCTTTCACGAACCTTTTGAACAGCTCGTCGCGGGTCTGGATGTCGCGGATCGGGGGGTTGACCTTGTACTCGGTTCCCGTGTGACGGTCCACCTCGAAGAGGATGTGGTGAAGCGTTGACTCGACGCTGAATCCCGCCGCGTGGGCCATGTCCAGGCCCTCGGGCGTGGTGATGTGGCAGATGTTGATATTCCTGCCAGAGAAGTTGGAAGCCAGACGGGAGATCGCCTGCGTCTCGGCCCTGGCCGGGCGGTTCCTCAGGTGGTCCCTGCAGCAGCGCTCCTCTTCCTTCTCGATCAGTTTGTCGTCCTCGGCGTGGACGCTCAGGCGGCGTCCCGTTGCTAGAGCATCCGTGACGGCCGGGATCAGCTCCTCGTCGTCGTCCAGGAGGATGTTGCCCGTGGTGGAGCCCATGAACAGCTTGAACCCCACGACAAGGGGAGCCAGCATCCTCGCGTTGATCCCCGGAGTGACAGCGGCGAACAGCCCGTAGTCCGTGACGGCCTTCCCGCGGATGGCGGCCTTCTTCTCGTTGAAGGTGCGCACATCCACGACAGGAGGCTTAGTGTTGGGCATGTCGTAGACGCACGTGACGCCGGCGTGTATCGCCGCGAGGGTCCCCGTATGGAAGTCCTCCTTCTGCGTCATGCCGGGATCCCTCAGGTGAACGTGGGGGTCGATGAACCCGGGGAGCAGTATCTCGCTCGTCCCGAGCGATATCCTCTCGTCCCCTCCGGAGACGTAGCTGCCGACCGTGACGATTTTCCCGTCGGCTATGCCGACCTCCGTGTAGCGGAGCTCCCCGTCCACGAACGCGCGTCCCTCGATGACCGTCTCGATGTCCGTCGAAATCCCTCCTCACTATCTCCCCGTACGGGGACGTCTCGGACCACACCTCTCCCTCGAACCTCTCGATCCTGGCCTTCGGGTGGACCCAGGCGTCGGGAGGGAGGCCGGCCTTCGTGCTCAGGTGCGCCAGATAGGTGGGGACGTCCCATCCCCACTCCACCGGCACCTGCGGCAGCAGGAGGCCGCGGTAGCCCATCAGGGACAGGATGAGCCCGTCCCTGCCTATAACAATCTTGCCCGGCAGCTCCTCGGGACGGCTGTACTCGATGGGCTCCGGCGGGGTCAGAACGGTGACCTCGACGGTTATCGAAGATAATTCATCGGCCCTCAGGTCCGGGAACCTGGGGTCGTGGCACGCCTCGCCGGCCGCTTCGACAATAGCCTTCCCCAAGGGGAAGACGGGCATCGGGAACCCGATGCACCCGCGCAGGTCACCCTCCGGATACGTGCTCAATGTGACGAACGCCCCGGACGGGCCGCCCATGTCGGGAGGCACGGGGGCCTCCAGGCCCCTGGCCTCCGCGTCGACCGCCTCCCTCGCGAGGGAGACGGCCCTCTCTCCGCTCACTCCGAGCATTCCTTGAAGACGTCGTTGGGGACGTCCCTGCGGGATTCCTCGTCGGTCGAGATGTTGACCCTCTGGGGTCCCCTGGGCTGCTCCGCCTGGGTGCCGGTGTGGACGTTGTTCCAGTTGGCCCTTGTCGTCGCCAGACCGTCCCTGACGGCTCCCGGCATGGGGGCCCTCTGCATCAGCGCGGACATGCCCATGAAGAACTCCATCCCCATGTTCATGAAGTGCCTCTGCACTTCGGGGTCCATCATCGTCGAGTACGCGGCGTGCATGATGTCCTCGGTCCTGGCGCGACCATAGTCGGCCATTCCCCTGGCCTGCGAGTAGGCATCCATCGCGATGCCCCTCTCCACGCCGATGAAGTCGCTGGCTGCGCCCTTCTGAAGGGCGATCATCCTCTCGATGAGGTCCCTGTTCTGCTTGACGAACTGCTCGAATTCCATGTCGTCGGTCATATCGCTCCCTCTTGAACCTGATAATGAGTTTGTCATCCTTGAACTCTGCCCCGGATATCTCCGCGTGCACCAGCACGTCCGGCAGCTGGATGTTGCGCTTCTGGCTGTCCACGTGGACCATCAGGGTGATCGGGTCGATCCTGAAGAGCTCCACGTCCTTGCTGTCCACGAAAGGCATGCGCATCTCGATGGTGTAGCCCTGCTCGTCCGAGCTGAAGGCCATCGGGCTGGCGTCGGAGTAGATCATGGACGGGTCGTCCTCGCCGTAGACGAGGCGGGCCATCTCCCTGAGCTTCTCCTCACCGCGCAGCTCGGTGCGCATCATGGGGCAGAACTTGATCTCCATCGGGTCGAAGGCGCTGTGGATCAGCTCCATGTTCTGCTCCTGCTCCTTCAGCTTGTCGCTGAAGAACTCCGAGTCCCCGGCCTCCTGCGGGAGGACGCGGTTGACGATGAGCGCCTCGACGTTCTTGTTGTAGAGGCTCAGGTACGTGTAGGCGCGCATGGTCTCGCGGATGACCATCTTCTCCGGATTGAGCACCAGCCTCACGGTCGTGCGCTTGGGATCCTCGAGGATGAGCTTGACCTTGGACATGTTGTCCTTGATCTCCTCCACGCTCTCCAGCACCTCGTCCGAGGGCAGGGGCATGTCCATCAGCTTGCCGACGGTGGCCTTGGCGATCTTCATCAGCTTCCTGAGAACGGGGAAGCCCTTGTCGAGGTACCAGTTGGTCACGTCCGGGAAGCTCAGGAGCCTGAGCGTCTCGCCGGTGGGCGCGGTGTCCATGACCACGACGTCGTACATGTCGTTCTCCTCGAACATGTTCACGTAGAACAGCGCGGAGATCATCTCCATCCCCGGAAGGATGGCCATCTCCTCCGCCGAAATCTCGCCCATGCCCTGCGACAGCATGAAGGCGGACACGTAGGTCTGGAGGTCGTTCCATTTGGTGCGCATCTCGTGGATGATGTCGATCTCGAGCGCATCGAGGTTCTCCTTCACGTGCGTGATGGACGTTGTCAGGGGAACCTCGAGCGAATCCCCGAGCGAGTGCGCCGAGTCCGTGCTCATCAGGATGGTCCTGTAGCCGAGCTCGGAGAGCCTGAAGGCGGTGGCGGCGGAGGTGGACGTCTTTCCGACGCCTCCCTTGCCGGTGTAGATGATCAGCCTCATGATGTGCGCTGGATACAGCGTTTCCTATTTAAGGAGTCCAAAAGGACCTTCGCAGGGGCCCGAAGCCGAAAGCCTCGTAGTCGGGGCGGCTGAACCTGTGGTAGACGAGGCGGCAGCATTCCGTCCCGACGCAGTAGACGCTCGGGTCGGTGCCGTCCTCGAAGAAGACGATGTGCTCGAAGCCGTCGCCGTCCACGTCCCTCCAGACGTGCCCGGGGAATCTCTCCTTCAGGGACCTCTTGAGGTCGTCGATCGACGCGCCGCTCATGACGGAGTCGACCATGAGGCGGAGGACAGGACTGACAGGGAGTCCCGCCACGTATCTCCCGCCCTCCTCGGGGACGGTGATGCGGACCCTGCCTTCGAGGATGTCGCATGTGACATTGCCGAGCCTGGGGCGGGCGTCGGCCTCGAAGCGGTCCAGAAGGGAGCGGATCTCATCCACGTCCTCGTCCTGGCTGATGCTTGTCAGCGGGAGGTACAGCGACTCCGCGCCACCGGCCTCCCCGAGCTTCACCTGCGTCTCCTGGATGGTGGAGACCACCAGCTCCTCCAGATCCCTCGGCTCCATGTCCCCGGACAGGCGTTCATCGTATTTATCCCCTCTAATTCGATGGGTATTGTATGATTTGACCCTCCGGAGGGGGTCTTGGCACATACCCGCGGACGGGGCGCACCCCAGCACGTTTAAGTGAGTTCCGTCATAGCCGGGGCATGGACTCTGTGCGCGAGCGCATAATCGAACTCAAGGCGAAGAGGAACGCGGTGATCCTCGCCCACAACTACACCCGCCCGGAGGTGCAGGACGTCGCCGACTACGTGGGCGACTCCCTCGGACTGGCGATAAAAGCCGCCCAGACGGATGCCGACGTCATCGTCTTCTGCGGCGTCACGTTCATGGCCGAGACGGCCAAGATCCTCAACCCCGAGAAGACCGTCCTCATGCCGGAGCCGGAGTCGTTCTGCGTCATGGCGCAGATGTGCACCCCCGAGCAGGTCGACGGGATGAAGGCGAAGCATCCGGGCGCAGAGGTCGTCGGCTATGTCAACAGCACCGCCGCCTGCAAGACGAGGCTCGACGTGTGCTGCACCTCGTCCAACGCCGTCGACATCGTGAGGAACTGCAAGTCCGAGGATGTCATCTTCATCCCCGACATGAACCTGGGGAGGCACGTCGCCGGGAGGGTCCCGGAGAAGAACGTCATCCTCTGGGACGGGTTCTGTCCCATGCACCAGTTCATCACCGTGCGCCAGGTGGAGGCCCTGAAGAGGGAGTTCCCCGACGCGCCCGTGATCGCCCACCCCGAGTGCAGGCAGGAGGTTCTTGCTCTTGCTGACGCCATCGGATCCACCGAGAAGATGATCGGCCTGTCCAGGGAGTCCGACTCCGAGGACATCATCATCCTCACCGAGGTCGGCATGAAGCACAGGCTCGAGAGGGAGTGCCCCGGGAAGCGCTTCCACTTCGCCGAGAACGTGGTGTGCACCGCGATGAAGATGATCGACCTGATGTCCGTCCTCACCGTCCTCGAGAACATGACGAACAAGGTGGAGCTCGACGACGAGACCATGAAGGCCGCGTACATCCCCGTCAAGAGGATG
>JAUNYA010000002.1 GCA_030539565.1 Thermoplasmata archaeon
AGCCAAGAAGTCCAGGGACCGCAACGGGTACTGAATCGGTGCCCTTCGCAGTACGAGAGCACGTTGAGCGCCGCACGGCTTCCGGGGGAGGCCTCGTTGATAGCACCCGCCACGATGCGGGCCTTCTCGTACTCGCCCCTGTCGGCGAGGCAGATGCCCAGGGTCTCCATGGCGCTGACGTTCTTCTGGTCCAGCTTTATCGCCCTGGTGGCGTAGCCCGCGGCGGCCTTGTAGTTGCCGGAGATCCTCATGGCGTACGCCGCGAGCGCGTTGGAAGCCGCGGACTTGTCCTTGAGGCATGCCCTGACGTACTTCACGGCGTCCTTGTCGCGGCCGGCGAGCATCATCGCTGACACGTACGCACGGCGGACGTCGAAGTCGTCCGGCATCTCGTCGAGGAGCGCGGATATGACCTCCACGGAGGCCTTGTGGTCGCCCAGGGCGCTGAGCACCTCGGACAGCATGACGCGGTCGAAGGGCTGGGGGTCCCTGATCTCCCTGACGGTGTCCAGGGCCATCCCGAACTCCTCCATGTCCTCCAGGCACATGCAGGAGAGCCTCCTGACGGCGTCGTCCGCCTCCAGGTTGCCGAGGACGGTGTAGGCGCTCGACGGGTAGTCGAGGCCCCTGAGGGAGCCGGCGATCTGGATGAGCGCGTTCCTGTCCTCCGGCAGGGAGGACATGAGCTTCCTGAGGATGTCCTGGGACACGGTGGACTCGTCGAGGACCTTCAGCAGCGAGAGGCACTTGATACGGACGAAAGGGTCCTCGTCCGAATCGGCTATCTGCGCCACCCTGTCGATCGCCTCGGGGCCGCGTCCTTTGGAGATCAGCGTGCGGACCTCTTCGAAAGCTGCGTCTGTGTCCATCGTCCACCCCGATGTCGGACTGGGTTAAAAATCGCTGTGTTAAATACAGCAATCGGCATTCACAGTCGACCATGAAGATAAAGTCCCTCCACGTCTCCCAGCTCTTCAACGAGTACGACTACGACCTCGACCTCTGTCAGGGGCTCACGTTCGTCCACTCGCCGAACGGCATGGGCAAGAGCACCGTCATGAGGATGCTCTACGCGGCCCTCCGCGGGGACGTGGACTACCTCAGGGACACCCCCTTCGAGAGGATGGACATCGGGTTCGACGAGGGCAGCGTGCTCATCATCGAGAACTACCCCGGCAACTTCCTCGTCCAGATGTGGAGGAGCGAGGTCACCGTTCCCCTCACGCCCTCGGAGATGTCCGAGATCTGCGAGTCCGTGTACATCGGGCCCGACAGGCTGCTCATCAAGAGGAAGGACGGCCACATGGCCGCCACGCTGGAGGTCTTCGCCCAGGAGCTGCTGGAGACCATCCGCTACGCCAAGGAGCACCGCGAGCTGGAGCCCCATCCCAGGGACGACGTGGCCGACATGCCCGACGGGGACCTGGAGTTCTGGTGCAAGGACCTGAAGGCCAAGCTGGACTTCATCAAGGACGCCGGATTCGAGCCGGACATACCCGCCGGGAAGAAGTTCCCCCCGTCCCGCTACGAGATCGGCAAGGACAGGAAGGGCTACGAGGATCTCGCCTGCTCGATCGCGGACTACGTCGAGCGCAACTACATCCTCGCCGAGTCCATAATCATCTACAAGGACGTTGTCAACGAGATCTTCATCAACAAGACGATCAGCGTCTCCGACACCGGGAAGATCGGGGTGAGCATGAACAACGGCACCTCGCTCCAGCTCCAGAAGCTGTCCTCCGGGGAGAAGCAGATCCTCATCCTGTTCTACGCGCTGCTCTTCCACGCCCCGCAGAACTCCGTCGTCATCCTGGACGAGCCGGAGATCTCCCTGCACGTGTCGTGGCAGCAGAAGCTCGGCGACTACTTCGTCGACATATGCAGGGTCCGCGGCATCCAGATGATAGTCGCGACGCACTCGCCCCAGATCATCCATGACAAGTGGGACTCCGCCAGGGAGCTGAGGCATTCCAATGCGCGAGTACCTGACCTCCGAGGACATCTGCAACGAGCTCAGCATGGAGAGGACCGTCTTCGACGGCGTGTTCCTCATCGTCGAGGGCATAACGGACAGCAGGCTCTTCGGGAAGTTCATCGACAAGGACGGCGTGCAGATCCGCATCGCCCACTCCAAGGACAACGTGCGCAACGTCGTCAAGGGGATGTCCGGCAAGAGGAGGGACGAGCGCACGATCGGCATCGTCGACCCGGACCTCGAGCTGCTCCGCGGGAGGACCGCCAAGCCCCCCATGTTCCACACCGACTGCAGGGACATGGAGATGATGGCCATCCGCAGCAACGCCCTCGAGGACGTGCTGGACGAGTACGGGGACCCGGAGAAGCTGGAGAGGTTCAGGGAGACCGTGGGGCCCGTCAGGGACGCGCTGCTATCGGCCAGCTACCTCATCGGGCTGCTGATGTACATCTCGCAGACCCGCGGACTCAACCTCAGCTTCAAGGACCTGGATTTCTACAGGTTCATCAACCAGAGGTCGCTGAGCCTCGACGCGTCGGCGATGGTCGCCGCCGTGATAGACAACTCCCGCTCGGTCCGCGTGGGGAGGAAGGAGCTCCTCAGGACCCTCAACGACGAGGCCGAGGCCCTGGACGACATGTGGAAGGCCGCACGCGGCCACGACACCATCGACATCCTGCTGATCGGCCTCAGGAAGACCTTCGGCGGGTTCAACGCCCAGGGCCTGAACGAGGGCGAGCTGGGCGGCGCGCTGAGGCTGGCGTTCTCGGACGCCTGCTTCAGGGAGACCGACCTCTACAGGGACACCGACAGGTGGGCGGCGGAGGCCGGCGTGGTCCTCTGGACCCTCACTCGACGTCGAAGTCCTCTGTTTTTATACCGTCGGCGGTCTCGATTATCTTCTGGATGCGCCTCTGGCCGTCGTCCAGGATGGCCTTGCAGTGGTCCCTGAGCACGACGGCCCTCTCGTAGATCTCCAGGCTCCTGTCCAGGTCGGTTCCGCCCTGCTCCAGCTCCTGTACGAGCTGCTCCAGCGCCTCCATGCTTGCCTCGAAGCCCATCTCCGAGACCTCTGCCTTGTACTGCTCCATGTCGGATGTCATCTCTTCTCCTCCCTGATCTCCCTGACCGTCGCCTTCGCCGTCCCGTCGCGGAGGCGGATGTCCACCCTCTCGCCGACGAGCAGCCCGGAGACGGACGTGACGGCCCTCCCGTCCGGCCCCATGAGGATCCCGTAGCCCCTCTCCATCACCCTGGTGGGGTTGAGGGAGGTGAGCCGCCCGTCGGCGGCCCTGAGCGACGCCTCTGCGGATGCGAGGACGCTCCGGGATTCGCTGGAAATTGAATTGAACGCGTAGTCCACGCGCGACGACCTCATCTCGAGGTCGGTAAGTGCGGATTGAGGCGAGAGCCTGCCGTAGACGGCGTCGAGGCGCGCATCGAGGGCCTCCAGGCGTCCGAGCGCCGCATTGGGCGAGATCCTGGCTTCGGCCACCTCGAACCGCCTCCTCATATCGGAGATCTGGTCGTTGAGGGCGCGCTCTGCGCGGGACATCAGGTCGTCCAGGGACATGGACTGCATGTCCATCTCCCTCATCGCCTTCTCCGGGGACAGCTGGGCGTCCAGCACCCTGAACCTGGACTCCATCCTCTCGATGACCGAGGACAGAGCCCTCGAAGCGTTGGCCATGTCCCTGTTCAGCTGGTCGCGGATCTCCGTCCTCTCCCTGAGGATGATCGCGGCGGCTCCGGTGGGGGTCGGTGCCCTCGCATCGGCGACGAAATCCGCTATCGTGAAGTCGGTCTCGTGGCCGACGGCGGATACGATCGGGATCCCGGAAGCCGCGATGGCGCGGGCGACGATCTCCTCGTTGAAGGGCCAGAGGTCCTCCAGGGAGCCTCCTCCCCTGCCCACGATGATGACGTCGACGCCCACCTTGTTCAGCAGGCGGATCCCGGCGACAATGGTCTCCGCCGCACCTGCGCCCTGCACCTGTGCCGGAGCCAGCAGGATATCCGCGGGGAACCTGGACGACGACGTGGTGATTATATCGTGGATCACCGCGCCCGTCTCGGACGTGACGACTCCGATGGTGCGCGGATACCTCGGAAGCGGCCTCTTCCTCTCCTGATCGAAGAGTCCCTCGGCCTTCAGCTTGGCCTTGAGCTCCTCGAACGCCTGGTACAGGTCCCCGATCCCGGTCTGGCGCATGGTGGCCACGATGAACTGGTAGGAGCCCCTCTGGACGTAGATGTCCAGGCTGCCGAAGGCGTTGACCTTCATGTTCTCCTTGGGCTCGAAGCTCATCCTGGAGCGGGCGCCGGCGAACAGCACGCCGCTGACCTGGCTCCCGGCGTCCTTCAATGTGAAATAGTAGTGCCCCGAGGAGTACTTCTTCAGGTTCGAGATCTCGCCCGTGACCCAGACGTCCGTCACGTCGGGGCTCTTCTTCAGCAGCTCCTTGGCCTTGTTGTTGAGCTGCGTGACGGTGAGGGTCTCGGCCATGGACGGGCGATGGGGGACGCCGTATTTGGACTTTCCAAGGACGTTTCGCTACGTGTTGACATCATCGCGGAGCGGCCATGCGAAAGTTCCTTTATCATGACCGCAGATTGGCGTGCATGGACAAGGACGGGATCCTAGCGCTGATGGCGGACGACGTCAAATGCTATGCCGACGCCATCCTCGACATGTACAACGCGCCCTACGCGCGCTTCCTGGGCCTCGAGATCGAGTCCCTGGAGAAGGACAGGGCCGTCTGCTACCTGGACCTCCGCCCCGAGCTTATGAACAGCATGGGCAGGGGCCACGGGGCATCCGTTTACGGGCTGATCGACCACACCTTCGCGATAGCCTGCAACATGAGCCACCCGTCCACCGGCCAGAGCTGCAACGTCATCTACTACCGTCCGGCCTCCGGGAGACTCAGAGCGGTCTGCGTCCCGATAAACAGGTCCCGCTCGCTCGAGATATACGACGTAAGGGCGTACAACGAGGACGGCAAGCTCGTGGCCTCCGCGACATGCACCGCGTTCATCCTGAAAGGTGAGTGAAATGGCCGAGAGACGCTGCCCCAACTGCGGCGAGCTGGTGCCCTCCAACAGCATCACCTGCCCCAAGTGCTACAAGAAGATCCCCAACGACCCGGAGCCCGTTCGCAGCTCGGAGCAGTCGTCGGGGACCGGCGGCAGGAAGATTCCCTGGACGCCCAACATGAAGATCGCCTTCGCGCTGGACATCATCCTCGGCCTGTTCGGACTGAACGGCATCGGGCAGCTCTACTGCGGCAGGAGGCGCGGGGCGATATTCCTGGGAGTGGGCCTGCTGGTGTTCGTCATCGCCGGGCTGCTGACTTGGGTCATCCCGCCATTCTCCATCGTCCTGGCGCTGCCCTTCTACATCGTCTACGTGCTGGTCTACCTCGGCAGCATCGTGGACCTCGCCATGGGGTCCGCGCCCATCCACTTCGGGATGTCCAGGATGTCACGCTAAGCCGTTCTCCCTCAGGACGAGGAGGATCGAGGCCGTCATCTGCGCCAGGTCGACGGCGCGCATGCCGTCGCCGACGCCGGCCGGATCGCCAGGGCATATCGAGTTGTACGCCGCGCGTATCAGGAGATGCTCGTCCTCGGGGCGGCCCTTCAGATCCTGCGGGAGCCTGGTGGACACCGACGGCAGGAGCGTGAGGTTCCTGGTCGAGTTCCAAGGCTCGAAGCTCAGGAACCTTCCGAACACGTTGCCCACGTTGTACGAGGTGCACTCGGTGCCGAAGACGGTCCTCTGGAAATCGGCCACGACGCGGTCGAGCGGGCTCCCCCGGTACAGGTCCTCCGGCTCTATCCCGTAGTTCTCCTGCATGAAGTCCAGCGGGCCCTTGCCGAGGTCCAGCGGGTCCAGTGCGACGCCGTCGTTGTACACCAGCGAGAATTCGTCGCCGGAGACCCTGCAGACCGCGATCTCCGCAACGGCGTCGGCCGGAGCCCCCGAGGGCCCGGTGACAGCCACCTGGACAACGTGCACGTCGCTCATGCCACCGACATGGGATAACTCGGATTTGGGGTTTGGGGGATAACAGAGATGACACGGATAACAGCCAGCAGTTCATATGCTGAAACGCCCTCTGCGAGTTGCTCATAATGGATGAGGGCATACGGGGGATGTTATCATGCGGCGGCTCAAGACGATCGACGAGATATACGAAGAGGTGAAGGGATGCGACCTGGTCATCACCAACGACATCTCGCTCGAGACCGCCCTCAACTCGCGCATCGCCGAGCCGCGCATCGGCCAGCTGGCCATGACCCCGCGCCACATCGCCGAGAAGCTCGCTTCCAGCATCCTCGGTAAGCCCATAATGTCCGACCTCCAGCAGATCGCCACCGTGTCCGAGGAGACCGGCTACGGCTTCAGGCAGGTGTACAGCGAGATCCTCAACATCCGCGACATCAGGAACTACACGGAGGACGTCCGCGGCAACCTCACGGGACGCGGCGCCAGGGCTATCTACGACTCGTACTCCCGCCTCCCCACGCTGGAGAGGGCGATGTCCGAGATGGACCCGGAGGACGGGAGGGTGGCATGGTTCTTCGACAGGCCCCGCGGCGTCGCGGTCGTGGGACTCGATCTGTTCGACGACCTGGACAAGCACTGCGTCCCGTTCGACTTCCTGGACGTGGATGTCTTCACCGACGGCGAGTACGGCATAGACACGATCCACATCGTGGGCAACGACAGGCTCCTGGCGGAGAACGCCGCCGACCTGATCGACCCGGAGAGGCCGGCCGACTACGCGATAGTCCTGAGCGCCAACTCCCCCATCGCCGACGCCGTCCGCTCGTCGCTCTACCGCCGCCAGCTGCCGTTCGTCAACAGCCTCAACGTGAGGGACCTCGCGCCCATCAGGGACTACATCAGCTTCCTGACCCTGTCGCTCTCTTACCCGACGCTCCGCGTCAGGCAGGTCAAGGAGCTGTACTCCAACTACGGAGGGGGCTTCAGGGCCAAGCGCGAGGGTTACCTCCTGAGCAAGCAGACCGACATCGACATGCTCGGGAGGACCGCGGAGCTCAGGGAGGCCATGCGCGCGATCTGCGAGGACGGGATGACCTTCGGCGACGCCATGGCCGCGGTGTGCGGGGACCAGGGCCGCCACGTGAAGACCCTCCTGAACGAGCTCGATGTCGCGGAGAAGACCATCGTCCCCGACAGGCTCGCCGAGGTCAGGTTCGCGGTGGAGAACGTCCAGCAGCTCACCCACAACGAGCAGATCCCGGAGAACGAGAGGTCCGGCGTGCTTATAGCGGACTGCAAGAACTCCGTATTCGTCGACAAGCCCGTGGTCATCTACCTGGGCCTGGGGCAGGAGTGGACGATACCGGTCGTCGGACGCCGCTACATGGACTCCGAGGCCGAGGCGGAGAGGAACGCGCTCCGCCTGGAGGCGCTGCTCCAGCAGGGGCAGAGGCGCCTGTACTGCGTGAACTCGACGAAGAACGGCAAGCCCGCCTCACCTAGCGTCACATTCGACTCGCTGGTGGGGAAGCCGGTCTCCGGATTCGGGGACATTGCGGAATCACTTGTCAGGGGCAGGTGGGCCGGGGAGCTCGCCGAGATGGTGGCGGAGGACCGCTCCGAGATGCCCTTCGGCGACGGCTTCGACGAACCGTTCAGCAAATCCACGTTCAACGCGTACGCCTCCTGCCCGAGGAAGTACCTCTTCCAGAAGCTCCTGACCGTGCCGGACGAGACCAGCATGGAGTTCGGGAACCTGGTCCACGAGTTCGCGGAGTTCTACGCCTGCTACGGAGAGCTCGCCAGGCGGCACGACATGGAGGAGTTCGTCTCCATGGTCGCGGACAGCTACTCGGGCCTCTCCACGCCGCTCATGGACGGCCTGGACCGCACGAGGATCCGCATCGCCCTGGAGAACGTCAGGCGCTACATCGACGCCTGCGGGGTCGCCGCTCCCCTGAACAAGGCGTCGAGCGGGAGGAACCGCTTCATGGCCGCGTTCGGGCTGGAGGAGTCCAGCGATGCATGCGAGACAGACCACTCGTCGGCGGACCACCCGATCCACGGGCTGTTCGACCTCCTGTGGGAGGGGGACATCACCGACTACAAGACAGGGAGGGGGAAGGACGCCAGGGAGATCCGCGCAGGCATGAACCTGGACGAGATCGCGAAGTACCCCGAGTTCCAGCCCCTTATCTACCTGGCGCTTGCGATGGAAGCCGAAGGCGCCGTCCCGCGGTTCACGCAGCTGTACGTCATGGACAACGACACCGAGTCCGTCGACCCGGGTTTCGACATCCGCCGCAACATCCGCACGATATCGCTCTCCACCGAGGGGCTGGACACCACCATGAGGTCGCAGGCCTTCGTGGACGTGTACGCGGAGGCGCTGAGCAAGGAGATGAAGCCGCACGCGGCCTCCATCATATCCGCCATGGTCCCGACTCCTCCGGACCCGAAGGGCTGGAGCACGGACGACGCGATACTCTCCAGGGTGCTGGTGTCCTGCGGCATCGCGGACACCGCCGACGGCCGCAAGAAGGCCGCCACGGCGCTGAAGAAGCTGGCGAGCCTCGTGGAGGGCGGCATGACCTGCAGCGGCTCGGACGTGTGCGTCCCGATCCCGTTCCTGGAGAGGTTCCTGGACCGCCTGGACCTCATGCACGAGACGCTGAGGTCGCAGGTCTACTCCGAGCTCCCGGCGGACCCGCAGGGCAACTGCCAGTGCAGGGACTGCGGATACTTCGAGGCGTGCACCCGCAGCCGCGCCGCCACCGACGGGGGTGCGTCCGATGAGTGAGCTCAACGAATCCCAGAAGCGGATCGCGGAGACGCTGGACGGCATGCTCATCGTCGACGCGGGACCCGGCACCGGGAAGACGCACACCATCGTCAGGCGCTACATCAACCTGGTATCGCGCAAGGATGAGAGCGGGCAGCCCATGGCCGGCCCCCGCGACGTCCTGTTGCTGACGTTCACAAGGAACGCGGCGGCGGAGATGGAGGAGAGGATCAAGAGGACCATGTCCGAGGAGGGCATGACCGCCGAGTCGAAACTCGTACAGGTGCAGACGTTCGACGCGTTCTGCCTGTCCGTCGTCATGGAGTCGCCGGACGACGCCGGGAGGCTGTTCGGCATCGATGAGCATCTTACGCATTCAGTCCGCCTGGTAGAGAACCAGAGCCTGAACAGGACATACTTCTCGACGTTCCTCGACATGTTCCTGGACTCCCGCGGGGAGGACTACGGCGACGCCGCCGTGGTGTTCTCGCAGATGCACCTGGACGTGTACGATTTGATCAACCGCCTCATGTCTCGCGGCATCTACCCGCTGAAGAAGGGATGGTTCGGGGGGAGCGACGGCGACGAGCTCTACGGGGACATCTCCGGGCTCGCGGCCGGGCTCTTAGATCTCAACACCGCCGGCAAGCGCGGAGGCAAGTCGCCAGCGTGCAAGGCGGTATCGGACATGGACCAGGGCTCCTACGACCCCCTGCCGGAGATCGGCGAGGCAGCGGAGCTCGACCGGTCTGTCATCGAAGAGGCCGCAAGGGAGGACCGCCGCGACCTGATCAACCTGATCCACGACGTCTACTGGCATTACATCCGCTCGTGCATCGCCGACGACCGCCTCACGTTCGGCGTGAACGCGATGCTGGCGTTCTCCATCCTTTACACGAACGCGACGGTCAGGATGCTGAACTCCTACCGCTACCTGATGATCGACGAGTTCCAGGACACCAACTCCGGCCAGCTGATGATGGCCCTCATGATGCTGAAGGAGCCCAACCTATGCGCGGTGGGGGACTGGAAGCAGGGGATCTACGGGTTCCGCTACGTCTCGATCGACAACATCACCGACTTCGAGAGGAGGGCCGTCGCCCTCAGGAGGCAGCTGAACGAGGATGGGAACAGGCGCGTGGCGTTCGGGATCCCCGAGACTGTCCGCCTACCCCTCGACGAGAACTACCGCTCGTCTCAGAGGATCATCGACATGGCGTTCGACGGCCTCTACATACCCGCCACCGGCGACGAGAAGCTGGACACGGCGAAGCTGGACGCCGACGTCACTAGGATACGCGCCGCCAGGGAGGACATCGGCGAGGACACCGCGATCCGCTTCGTCCAGTGCGAGGCCAAGGACGCGGAGGCCGCCATGGTCGCCAGATGCGTCCGCGACTACGTCGGGTCCGGGAACTACACGGTCCGCAGGGACAGGGAGTCCCGCCCCATGGGCTACGGGGACATCGCGGTCCTGTGCAGGACCGTGGAGGCCTGCAGGACCGTCGTCGACCGCCTGACGGCGGAGGGCATACCCGCGTTCCTCCAGGGCGATGTCGAGCTCATGTCCACCCGCGAGGGTAAGCTCGCGCTCGCATGGCTGCGCTACGTGAACAACTCCAGGGACCCCTGGGGCTACGTGCCGATCATGGCCGACCTGGGGTACCCGCTGGTCGCCATCCAGCGCGCCTTCCGGAAGGAGGAGGGGATCCCAGGCGAGATCGTCAGGCAGAGGGAGATCCTGTACCGCAAGAGGCGCAGGGTCACCGACCTCCTGACGACGATGTTCGGATGGTACGGACTGGACAACGACATAACGCAGGCGCTCATCACAGTGCTGTCCACCGCGCACCGCGACTCGCTGATGACCATCTCCGACCTGATCGGCATCATCGAGGACGACATCTCCAACGGCTCCAAGGCGACCTACTCGGTTGACGCGGACCTGGATGCGGATGCCGTGATTGTTACGACCATGCACAAGGCCAAGGGACTGGAGTTCCCCGCGGTCATCATCCCGTACGTCGACGACAAGACCTTCCCCAGCACCAAGGGCGACAGCTCCCTGCTGTACTTCGACCCCCTCACCGGCGTCAGGTGCAGGAGGACCGTGGGCAGGTTCGGCGACTACGCCAAGGTATGCAGGTCCTGGCGCGCCGACCTCGCGAGGATGTGCCTCAGGCACGACTACGACGAGGAGCGCAGGCTGCTGTTCGTGGCGCTCTCCAGGGCGAAGCAGTACGAGACGCTGATCTGCGCCAAGCCGTCGAAGTTCATGACCGCCCTCTCCGGCGGATGCTACACGGCGATAGAGGACCACCCAGCCCCTCCCGCGTCCGAATCCGCGGGCATGCTGAAGCGCCCGGACCTCACCGGCTACGAGACCCGCAGGCCTAACCTCGGCGTGCACAGCATCCTGGTCTTCACGGGAGAGGACAACCCCGACCCCAGCGGGGAGGTCGACGAAATCGGCGGCAAGGGCATGGAGTACGGGACGAAGGTCCACAGGGAGGCCGAGCTGCTGGACCGCGGCCTGAAGCCCTCTGGCGAGTTCCCGGAGGCCGAGTACATACTAGAGGAGGTTCTGTCCAGGAAGAAGGATCCCCTATTCATCCGCTCGTACCCCGAGGTGGAGTGCACCCTTCCGATCGAGAAGGCGGGAGTAGTCATGAAGGGCGTCATCGACCTGCTGCTCCTGTTCGAGGACCGCGTCGAGGTCCACGACTACAAGACCGACGTGTCCGACCGCTTCCAGGGCGAGTACGAGATACAGCTCTCGATCTACGCCCTCGCGGCATCCCTGTACTACCCCACCCTGCCCGTCAGGTGCTTCATAGACTACGTCTCGCAGGGGAGAACGGTCGAGTTCGAGCCGATGGAGCGCGAAGACCTGGAGTTGCTCGTCGCCCAGAGGGTGGAAGGCCAGGGTTTGTTGAGATAAAGTGCGAACTGCTCAAATATATAGCGTTGCTAGTCCCCCCTATGAGGGGACTCACCTCCGAAGAGGTGTCGCAGCGCAGGGCTCAGGGCCTGGTCAACGACGCGGACGTCAAGACCAGCAGGACCTACACGGACATCTTCGTGAAGAACGCCTTCACGCCGTTCAACATCGTGCTGTTCATTCTGGGCATACTCCTGCTCATCTGCGAGGAGCCCATCAGCGCCGTTTCCGCGACGGGGATCATCATCGTCAACATCCTGATCTCCACCATCCAGGAGATGAGGGCCAAGCGCAGGCTCGACAAGATCTCGCTCCTCACGAGGCCGAAGGTCAAGGTCGTCCGCGACGGCCAGCAGGTCGAGGTCGACCAGAACGACGTCGTGAAGGACGATGTGGTGCTCCTCGAGGCCGGCGACCAGGCGGTCGTGGACGGTGTCATCGAGGAGTGCAAGTCGCTGGAGATGGACGAGTCCCTCCTCACCGGCGAGTCCAGCACGGTCAGGAAGAAGGCCGGCGACACGATCTACTCGGGATCCAACTGCGTGACCGGGCAGGCCTACTACACGGTCACCAGCTTCGGAGCCGACTCGTACGCGTCGCAGATGCTGAGCAGCGCCAAGAAGTTCACATCCAAGAAGACCCCCCTCCAGATGGAGACCGGCACGGTCACCAAGATGCTGATGGCCATCGCGGCTGTGCTCTTCATAATCACCATCATCAAATCCATCTTCATCACCCACGAGAGCTTCAGCAAGACCCTCGAGGTCTTCGTGCTGTGCCTCGACGTGGTCCCGATCGCGCTGTTCCTGCTCATCACGCTGACCTACATGATCGCCGCGATGCGCATGGCCGACTCCGGCGTGCTGCTCCAGAGGTCCAGCTCCGTCGAGTCCATCAGCCATGTGGACACCGTCTGCATGGACAAGACCGGAACGATCACCACCAACAAGCTCCGCTTCGAGGACTCGTGGGATCTCATCTCCCCCGTCGACGCCGGGCACGTCATCTCGGTGTTCGCAACTTCCACCGGGAGCAGGAACCGCACGGTCGACGCGCTTATCGAGCACTACGGCGAGACCTCGTCCGAGCTGCTGGAGGAGGTCCAGTTCTCCTCCGACAGGAAGTACAGCGCCGTCCGCGTGAAGGACGGGGACGAGACCTACAACATCTACATGGGCGCGTGGACCGCGCTCGGTTCTCACGTCAGATCCGAGTACGACGTGCCCGGGTACATCGAGGCCCAGTCCAAGAAGGGCCTCAGGACCGTACTCATCTGCAAGGGTCCCGACACCCCGCTCCACGACGCGGACGAGAACCCGGTCATCGGGGAGATGGAGCCGGTCTCCGTGGTGTCGATAAGGGACGAGGTCAGGCCCGACTGCAGGCAGACCATCCAGGTCTTCATGGACAACGGCATGGACCTGAAGGTCATCTCCGGGGACGATCCCGTCACAGTGGACTCGCTGTTCACCATCGCAGGCATCCCCGGCGAGAGGAAGATCGTTTCCGGCCCCGAGCTGGACGCCATGAGCCACGAGGAGTTCACCAAGGCGGCCCTCGAGTGCAACATATTCGGCAGGATGAGGCCGGAGAACAAGGAGCAGGTCATCGAGACCCTCAAGAACAACGGCCACTACGTCGCCATGATCGGCGACGGAGTCAACGACGTCAAGTCCCTGAAGACCGCCCAGGTCGGGGTCTCGCTCGAATCCGGAGCCGGAGCAGCCAGGGGCGTGGCGGACATGATCCTCATCGACGACAACTTCTCCGCCCTGCCCAAGGCGCTGGTCGAGGGCAGGAGGACCGTGTCCGGCATGAGGGACATCCTCAAGCTGTACCTGACCCGCAACTTCACCCTCGCGGTGCTGTTCGTGATAATATACGTGCTCTTCGGGAACATCCCGATGATCCCGATCCAGAACACGTTCTACGCGTTCATCTCGGTCTCGATCATGGCGTTCTTCATGACGCTGTTCGCCAAGGCGGACGAGAACAAGGACCTGATACTGCCGGACGTGCTGAGATACTGCATACCGTCGTCGATCATGATAGCCCTGTTCGGGCTGATAGTATACGGGACCGCGTGGTACGCCGTCACGAGCGGATCGCTGGTCATAGACTTCGACGCCATGGCCCAGACCATCAAGTTCGACGGGACCGGCGCCGACCTCATCGCCAAGCTTTCCTGGAACGGATCCGGCGTGGAGGAGATAGTCGCGAGGACCGCCATGGTGCTGTTCGTCACGCTGGCGGGACTGATGCAGATCTTCATCATCTGCCCCAGGTGGAGGATCTTCTCCGTGGACGGGAGGACCAACAAGAGCCTGGTGCCCTTCGTGATCACCCTGCTCATCCTGGCCCTCGTCGTCACCATGTACGTCTACTTCCCCGCCCTGGCGGTGGAGTTCATCGGCTTCGCGCTGCTGCCTAACGAGTGCTACCTGGCGATAGTCTGCTTCGTCGCCCTGCTGATGGTGCTCGAGCTGTTCGTCCTCAAGAGGAACGTCTTCAAGAGGATCATCGACCGCTTCGAGGCCTACTACATGAGGAAGCTGGACGAGGAGTACAGCGAGGGGGACGTCGTCGAGGAGAGGAACGCCGACCTGAAGAAGATGGCCGACCTCAGGAACCTGAAGGACCTGACGGACATCCCCGGAATCAAGGACATCAAGGACCAGTTCAAGAAGAACTGAGCCCGCTGGAAACCGTTTCGAAACCCCTTCCCGTTCTTCTCACGGGCGGTACTGCCCGTTCCTGGACATTGCGATCATGAGATGGGACGCCATACGCGCGTCGGAGAGGGCGCGGTGGTCCTGGACGCCGTGGATGCCCGCCGGGTCGCCGTCGACGATCTTGGCGTACGCGTAGTCCAGCTTGGGGTACTTGTACTGGCGGCCGTAGTACTCGCTGGGGATCTTGCAGACCTGCGTCGCGGCGAGCATGATGTCGGCGCACTCGACGAACCACCCGCGCATGCACCAGGGGTCCTCGTAGAGGAACTTGGTGAAGTCGTATCCAGTGTTGTAAGCGGTCACGGGCTGGTTCCTGAGGATGCGGCGGACATCGGCGATGACGTCCAGCGCCGGAGGGGCCTCCTCGACCATCTCCAGAGTCATGTCGGTGTTCTGGAAGATCCACGCCTCGCGGAGGTAGTCGTCCCACTCGTCGGTGTCGTAGCCGAGGACCGACGAGTACACATCCTCGACGGTCCCGTCCCTCAGGGACACGCGGCATATCCCCACGTCCACGACGAGGTCCCTGGGGGCGCCATCGAGGCCCGTCGTCTCGGTGTCGAGCACGAGGATCTCGTCGGACGTCATGCACTCGCCCACGGTCCTGAAAGCGTCTCCGCGGGGCGTCTGCACCCTCTCGTACGTGAGGAATCCTTCCATGCACGGGGCATGTCCGAGGCACAAAAAACAATTTCCCCTCGCCCATGCGGGGGCATGCGCTACGAGAGGACGGTGAGGGCGGAGTTCGTGTCGAGGCCCAACAGGTTCGTCGCCAACGTCATCCTTGACGGCGAGCCTATCGCGGTCCACGTGAAGAACACCGGCAGGTGCAGGGAGATTCTGGTTCCAGGTGCCCCGGTCGTGCTGTACGACTCGGGGAACCCGGAGAGGAAGTACCGCTACGACCTCATCGCGGCGGAGAAGGACGGCCTACTGATCAACATCGACTCCCAGGCGCCGAACAGGGCTTTCCACGAGCACATCCTCGAAGGCCAGGTGTTTGGACCCGACCCGAAGGTCTTCCCGGAACACACCCACGGAGACTCCCGCTTCGACTTCTACGTCGAGTCCGGCGACCGCAGGATATTCGCCGAAGTGAAGGGAGTGACGCTGGAGTTCGACGGTGTCTGCATGTTCCCCGACGCGCCCACGGAGAGGGGCCTGAAGCACGTCAGGGGGCTCATGGAGTGCGTGAGGGAGGGCTACGAGGCCTACGCCGTGTTCGTGGTCCAGATGGCCCGTATGAGGGAGTTCGTGCCCAACGCCGCGACGGATCCGGACTTCGCTGAGGGTCTGCGCATCGCCGAGGAAAACGGCGTGAAGGTCCTCTGCCTGGGATGCGACGTCACCGACGACACGATGCGCATCTCCTATGGGATGCCGCACAGGATGGCGCGAGTCACTCGAACTCGACGGTCTCCTTCTTCATGTAGCCGCTGGTGTCCTGGTCCTGAAGGAGCTTGATCATCTTCAGGTAGTCCGCCACGGCGGCCTCCTGATCGTTGATCATCTGGTGCACCAGGTAGATGTTCTTCATGGTCGGGTTGGCGGCCATGAAGCTGCCGTCCTCCGGCTCCTCCTTCAGCATCGCGATGACCATGGTCTTCATGGACTTGGTGCCGGCGCGGGTGTCCTCGTAGCTGATGACCGCGTCGAGCGCGGCCTCGCCGTAGGAGGTGGCGTTCAGGTAGCGCATGGCTGCGTCCGCGATCTCGGGGTAGAAGGTGAAGTCGACGCTCTGGATGAGGCCCTCGAAGTGGTCCCTCAGGACCCTCTGGTAGTGGCCGTAGCGCCTGATCTTGGAGATGCCAACGTCGGAGACCAACTCGGACGCGCCGTACATGTCGCGCATGTCCCTGACGGTGAAGTTGGAGTCGACCTGGAACTTCTTCATGGTCTTGCCGTTGGGCGTGATGACCATGTTCTTCCTGACCAGGTACATCTCGATCTCGGGGCTGATGAGGCGGTTGTAGCGCAGGATCTTCCTGGCCTCCTCCCTCTGGACGCGCGAGTCGCGGTTCCTGTTTACCAGCGTGTCGAGGCAGAGGACCACGACGAACATCGCCAGGATGTTGCAGGCCATGTTGTAGAAGAAGTCCTTCCACGTCCAGTCGCCGTTGCAGAAGAACCCGATGAGGAAGAAGACCGCGCTGGACACGACGATTATGCCGAACGAGATCCACATGACGGAGAACTCGTGGCTCCGCTCGACGTTGCTGGCGCGGGTCCTCTGGAACCCCTTGTCCAGGACCTTGGCGGAGGTGTCCACGGACTCCTTGAGGCGGTTCGCGATGGCCTTGACCCCGGATCCCTTCCCGGACGGCCCTATCCTGCGCACCTTGTCGCTCATATCCCGCACCTCTCCTTCAGGACATCGCGGATGAGCTCCTGCGTCTCCTCCGCGGTGCGCGTCGTGTTCACCATGAATGTCTCGCACTCCGAGAGGTACCTGCGGAAGAAGTCCTCCCTCAGGGCCATGCGCCTCTCGTCGCGGATCAGCTGGTGGGGGTTGCAGTAGTCGTGCTCCTTCAGATACGCCAGCGCGTCCTCGGGGTCCATCCTCGTGACGACGGACGGGTCGTCGAAGTCCCTCTTCAGGAGGAACACGTAGCGCATGCCGGTGCCCCTGATGACGGAGCCCTCGCCTGCGACCCACCTGACGTTCCCGATCCCGCGGCCCTTGTTGTCGAAACGGACCTCGCTGACCAGGGGCTTGTACTCCTCCCACACATCGCCGATGTCGGCGTCGATGTAGCAGTTCCTCTCGGAACCCTCGACCCAGGGCCTCCCGCAGCCGAAGCTGACGAAGTACCAGTCGTCGGTGATGAGGTGGGAGTTCTTCCCGCGGAGCAGACCCCAGGACTGGGTGGTCTTGCCGGTTTTGGAAGGCGCTATGAGGGTGACTCCGGATCCGTCGATGTCCAGGGCGGCGCCGTGGACCGAGTAGATCGAGTGCCCGTCCTCCAGGATGTTGCCGGCGAGTCCGAGAGCGATGCTCTTCACCCACCCGTAGTAGTCGAAGTTGAACAGGAACATGGTGCGCGTCTCCACGTCGTACTCCGCGTGGAGGTCGGTGGACTCGTCGTTCAGGCAGAATATCCTCGCATGTGACCTGACGCTGTCCGACATGTGGTAGAAGTTGTCGGACCACATGTCCGCGTAGGTCTTGTTCTCCGTGTACAGCTGGACGCAGACGCCGTTGATGTCCGCCTTCATCGTGTACATGTTGAGGCGGCCGCAGCGGTCCCTCAGCTCGCGGGAGCGCCCGTCCCCGATTGTCTCGAGCCTGTATGCCATGTCCTATCGCCCCGGGTAATCGCGGAATCCATTGATATACCCGCGCAGTCTGCTCTTAGGTATGAAGGGATACTCCGAGTTCCAGGTCAAGACGGGTGCCAGCCAGATGGTCGACATCACCTCGAAGGTCCGCGGGATCGTCCGCGACAGCGGTGTCGACGAGGGCATCTGCGTGGTGTTCTCGATGCACACGACCGCTGGGATCACGATAAACGAGAACGCGGACCCCGACGTGAAGACCGACATGCTCCTCGGCCTCTCGGAGGCCTTCCCGGACAGGCCGGAGTTCTTGCACGCCGAGGGGAACTCCCACGCGCACCTCAGGACCAGCTGTGTTGGGCCCTCCGTGACGGTTATCGTCTCAGGCGGGGAGCCTGTCCTCGGAACCTGGCAGGGGATCTTCCTTTGCGAGTTCGACGGGCCTCGGACTCGGACCGTCGCGGTGAAGGTCGTCCGCGGCCGACGGCACCTTCGGCACTACGACGTAGACCATCTGGTGCTGCGCGCCCCAGAGGCCGAGGGCCTTCAGGACCGGCAGGATGGACGTGCCCTTGTCGGTGAGCGCGTAGGTGACCTTCAGCTTCCTGTCGGTGCCCACGGTGCGGGAGATCATCCCGTCGCCCTCCAGCTCCTTCAGCTGCTTCGAGAGGATCCTGGACGTGACGTCGCCGATCTTCCTCTCCAGCTCGGAGAACCTCATGGGGCCGTTCATGAAGAGCATGCACAGGATGGTTCCCTTCCACCTGCCCTCTATCACCGACATCGCCGCATCGATGCAGCAGTTGAACCGAGCCGGCGCGATCTTCTTCGCCTCTTCCTTCAGCCTGTCGTACTCCTCCACGGCCATGCTATCAACTATCCGTATCATTAGGATATTTAATAACATTTTGTAGGCAAATACTTATATAGAGTATCTGATGGGAGCATGGGCAAGTCTCATGTCTGATGTAACAGCAATAATAGCATCCCCGAGAAAGAACGGAAACTGCGTCGCGCTCGTCGACAAGATGGTCCAGACCCTCACGGCGGAGGGGAAGACCGTCGACGTCTTCAGCCTGAACACCATCGAGGGCAAGGGCTGCCAGGCCTGCATGGCCTGCAAGAAGGCCGGGAAGTGCGTGAGGAAGGACGGGTTCACCCCCGTGCTTGAGTCCATGACTCAGAGCGGCTCGATCATCATCGCCACCCCCGACTACTTCGGCCAGTCCTGCGCCCAGTACAGGCTGCTGGAGGACCGCATGTACGGCTTCGTCGGAATGGGCGAGAACGGTTTCGTCTGCAACCTCCCCGCCGGGAAGAAGGTGGCGGTCGTCGTCACCTCCGGATCCGGAGCGGGAGCTGACAACATCATCACCGGAATCAAGAACGTGATGGGCGGGTTCCTCGGATGCGAGGTCGTCGGAGAGATAAACTACAAGGAGGGACCTTCGGGACCTGCTGCAGACAACGCCCCGGCCCTCGGCGAGGCCGAGGCCCTGGCCAAGAAGCTCTGAAAAGACTGCTGAGGAGTGACGGGAAATGAGCAAAGCGATCATCTACGCTACTGGAATAACGAAGAACACCAAAGCCGTGGCCGACTACATGGCCAAGCAGCTGGGGGCCGACGTCTTCAACCTGAAGGACCTGTCGAAGCTCGACATCTCCGGATACGACACGATCATCTTCGGCACCGGCATCCACGCCGGCAAGCCCTACAAGCCCGTGGTCGAATTCATCGAGAACAACAAGGAGGCCCTGGCCGGCAAGAAGCAGTACCTCTTCATCGAGTGCATGTACAACAAGGAGAAGGGGGACGCCCAGTGCGCCAAGGTCGCCGAGCAGCTCGGAATCTCCGACGCGGTCTACTTCAACAAGAAGGCCGAGGAGATGAACGAGGCCGGCTTCCCCAAGGCCGTCGACGAGTTCATCGCGAGGCTCTGATCCCGATGGTCACCATCGCCACGTCCACGCTGCTGATCATCTACGTGGTGATCAACGTCGTGGTCTTCGCCATGTACCTGGTCGACAAGTACAAGGCGAAGAACGACAAATGGCGCACACCAGAGTCCACGCTCCTGCTGGGGGCCCTCTTCGGCCCGTGGGGCGCGGTCATCGGGATGAAGGTTGCCCACCACAAGACGCGCAAGCCCAAGTTCAAGCTGGTCTACGTGTTCCTGGTGCTCCACATCGCGCTCATCGCGTACATGTTCGGCGCGGACATCCTTTGAAACTTCGGGCCTCCGGGCCCCCTTCCCTTCTATTATTTGCTTCCGCGGTATTTTGCTGCGCCTAAAATAAGTGACACCGTGTAGATAATAGCTTATACCCATGCCTGGATGCGACTGCCGGGCATATCTCATGGCAGATGTTACAGCAATCAACGCCTCCCCGAGGAGGAACGGAAACAGCCCCGCGATCATCGACAAGATGGTGGAGACCCTCAAAGCCGAGGGCAAGACCGTCGACGTGTTCAACCTGAGGGACGTCCAGGGAAGCGGATGCGTCGCATGCTACGCGTGCAAGAAGACCGGGAAGTGCGTCAGGAAGGACGGGATCACCCCGATCCTCGAGAGCATCGCGCAGAGCGGCTCGCTGCTCGTGGCGGTCCCCGACTACTTCGGGCAGCCCTGCTCCCAGTACAGGGTCCTGGAGGACCGCCTCTACGGGTTCGTCGGCATGAACGAGAACGGGTTCTTCTGCAACGTCCCCGGCAAGAAGGTCGCGGTCGTCGTCACCTCCGGGTCCGGGGTGGAGTCCGACAACGTGATCGAGAGCATCTCCAAGGTCATGAAGGTCTACATGCAGGCCGATGTTGTCGGCACCATGCACTACCAGGAGCGCCCCGACGGACCCTTCGCGGACAACCCGAAGGCCATCGAGGAGGCAGTCGAGCTCGCCAAGAAGCTCTGAGAACCAAACGCCCCCTCCCAGAGGGGGGGGCACCTTCTCTTTTTCAATCCAGGCCGTGGAGCTTGCGGACGTCGGTCTCCATGCCGGGCTGTCCGAGCAGAACCACACGGCTGTCCTCGCGCTCGTTGATGATGGACATCCCGATGCGGTCGCCCAGCTGCCTGGAGAAGTCCTTGATCTCCGCGAAGGACGGCATGCAGTCTATGGTGAGCCTGGTGCGGGATCCTCCGACGAAGACGTATCCCTTGGGCTCCACGAGGTCCGGATCCGCGATCTTATCGAGCGCCGCGTACTCGTCAAGCCACCCGAAGTTCTCGTTCTTCACCAGGGTGTGGCGGATGACCGTGCGGGTGTCCAGCGAGGGGAGCATCTCCAGGGTGCGCATGATGCGCTCCCACCCGTCCTTTATCTTCGGCCTGCAGACCCTGGTGTAGATCTGCGGGTTCGGCGCGGCGACGGTGACGTAGAGCTGCATCGGGAGGACGTCAAGCTCCTCCAGCCTCTCCGGGTACGTGCCGTTGGTGACCATGAACGTGGTCATCCCGCGGGAATGGCACTCCCTGAGGAAGTCGGACAGGTACGGGTAGGTGATGGGCTCGCCTGCAAGCGAGATGGCCACCTGGTTGGGATTCCTGGCCTCCTCGAACCTCTCGAGGTCGCAGCGGGGGTCGCCCTTGAAGCCGGAGACCAGCTTCCTCTGCTGCTCGATGAGGTTGTCAAGCATCTCCTTGGGCTCCGCCCAGTCCCTCACCTCGAAGTCGTGCTCCTGGACCCTCCAGCAGAAGGTGCACCTGTGGCTGCACTCGTTGATCGCCGGGGTCATCTGGAGGCACCTGTGCGAGTCGATGCCGTAGAAGTCCTGCTTGTAGCAGTGCCTCCCGCGGAGCATGCTCTCCTTCATCCAGTGGCAGAGCTTGACCGCGGAGTGGTCGTTGTACAGCCGGTACTGCTGCTTGATCAGGAGGTCGCGGTATCCTTCGTCCATGGTATCAGAAGTCGAACAGGCTGCGCTGTGCCTTAGGCTTCGCCGGAGGCTCCGGAGCGGGCGCAGGGGGCTCCGGGGCCTTCGCGGGTGCCGGTGCGTCTATGTGCATCCTCGGTGCCTCCACGGGCGCGGAGCGGGCCTGCAGGGCCCTCTCCTCAAGGATGCGCTCCGCCTCGGCGAGAGCGGCCTTGACGTCCTTGGAGTCGGGCTTCTTCCCGATGAGCATCCCCATCTCGTCCTCGTCGAGGCCGAGGTCGGCGGCGAGCACGGGACGGAGCGAGGGGTCGGCCGTCGCGGCGGCCGACAGGAACGGTATGATGTCGCTGTCCGCGCGGGACGGCGTGGTGTGCAGGTAGACCGCGAGCTTGAACGACAGCGAGCCGCGGGTCCCGCGGACGCCCCTGCTGCGGGACATGCGGGTCATGTACGAGGGGAACCTCATCCTTTCGCGGCCGAAGCGGTCGGACATCCTCGACGTGGAGAGCCCGAACGACATGAGGTCCGAGGCGTAGGACCAGAACCCGTAGTACTGGCGGCGGCTCACCCTTCCGAGGTAGATCGCCGACTTGGAGAGCTTGTCGTATCCGCGGACGAGGTCGCCGGTGTCGATGTACTCGGTGGGGAGGTTCTCGTCGATCCAGAGCAGCTTCGTGGACGGATCCTCGTCGACCTCGGCGAGGGCCCTGCGGGCGTTGGCCGGGTCGTTCTTCCTGAACACCGCGGACAGCATCCCGAACAGGTCGGTGCGGGTGTCCCTGCGGGACAGCCCGTCGGACATGTCCTTGGTGACGGAGGCCTCGCCGATCGCCATGGACTCCAGGTTGCGCACGGCCGCGCGCATGTCGCCCGCCGCGTTCTCCGCGATTGCTTCCATAGCGGCGGGGTCCACCTCGACGCCCTCCTGCTCCGCGATCCTGTAGAGCGCCTTGGCGACGGTGGATGCCTGGGGCTTCTTGAACGTGATCTGCAGCGTCTTGTTCTTGATGACGCTGCTCTTCCTGCTGATGGCGTAGAAGTCGTTTACTATGAGGATCACAGGCTGGAGCGTCCCGTTGATCAGCTCGTTGACCATGGGTATGGCCCCGCGGTCGCTGTTGCCGAAGAAGTTGTCCGCCTCGTCGAGGACTATGAGCTTCCTCCCCCCGGTCGAGGCGTCACCATAGGAACCGTCGTCGCCGAAGGTGTTGAAGCGGGAGCCGCGCACCGCGATGTCCTGGATGGCCGACGCCTTCCTCTGGTCGGAGGCGTTCATCTCCACGATGTCCCATCCCATCTCGCGCGCCAGCGCCTCGGCCGACGTCGTCTTGCCGACCCCGGGGGGTCCCATGAGCACCACGGCGCGCATCTCGGGCACGCCGGACTCCCAGGCCTTGGCCCAGGCGCGGAGCGTGCTCACCGCCCCGGGGTTCCCCACGACGCCGTCGAGGGTCTGCGGGCGGTACTTCTCGGTCCAGTCCGTCATTTCTCCTCCGGCGCGTAGGCGTACCTCAGGATGTCCATGCACTGGTAGAAGTAGACCGCGACGTCCAGGAACATGGTGAACACGCTGCTGGCGCGCCAGCTCCAGTCGTTGAGGAACCACAGCACCAGGGTCATCACCAGGAACATCGCCCCGCGGGCGTACTGCTTCAGGACGAAGTGCCCCAGGCCGAAGATGTTGAAGAATCCGGGGAGGAGCGCGAGAGCGATCGCAAGCGTCCCGTTGGACCGGAGCTTCGGCGTCATCATGGGCCTCACGCTGTCCGGTATCTCGGTGCCGCACTTACCGCAGTAGCGGTCGCCAGGAAGGTACGGCTCGCCGCAGGCGGGGCAGACGTTGCTCACGTACCCTTTGTCGTCGAACACGAAGGCCTTGTCCCTCATGCACCCGCAGGCGGGGCAGAAGTCCATGTCCGAGTCGATCTCGTTGCCGCACTCGGAGCAGACGTACCTCACTCTATCACCGAATCCGCCAGATGCATGCGGTAGATCCCGCCGCTGCACTCGACGACGACGTCCTCGCCGAAGAGCTCGGAGACCCTGGCGCTGGTGAGCAGCTCCTCCTTGGGCCCGTTGGCGAAGATCCTGCCGTCCTTTACCATGACGACGCGGCTGACGGACGACGGTATGTCGGTGAGCTCGTGCGTTATCATCACGATGCTCACCCCTGCCTCGATCAGGATGTCGAACATGGCGCGGAACTTGGACTTCATGACGATGTCGAGTCCGGTCATGGGCTCGTCGAGGACCAGGAGGTCCGGGCCCGTGACGAGGGCCCTGGCTATGAGGGCGCGCCTCATCTCGCCGAGGGAGAGGTTCTCTATCGGCCTGTCCATCAGGTCCTCGATGCCCATCGACGTCGCGGAGCGGACGGCCGCCTCCTCCATCTCGGGGGTGAGCGTGTGGTTCCTGAAGACGTCCAGGCTGTTGAAGAATCCGGAGCAGACCACCTCCCGCACCGTGGTGTCGGGGCGGAACATGGACTGCAGGTCCATGGAGACCACGCCCATGCGGCCCCTGACCTCGAACAGGTTCCACCTGTCCTGGCCGAAGATGCGCATGACGGCGGGGCTCTCCTCGTTGTAGTAGGGGTGGATGTCACCCCTGAGAAGCTTGATGAGGGTCGTCTTGCCGGAACCGTTGGGGCCGATCACCGCGAGGTTCTCGCCCTTGAAGATGTCGAGGTCGACGGAGTCCAGTATCCGGACCCCGCTTCTCACGACGGAAACGTTCCTCAGTTCCAGCGCCTTTTCCATGCTTGGAAGCGATGCGCGCGAGGTACTTAACTCCCTCGCGCGCGGTTCGCGTTTTTAACGCACTTGTCAATGGCTACCAGGAGGCTGGCGACCTGCTCTCCGGACGGGGTCAGCGATACTATCGTAGAGCGCGTGACCGCATCCATCTCCTGTACGAGGAGTCCCATCTCCTCGAGGAGGTTGAGCTTGTCTGGCATCCTGGGGTTTGACGACACGCCATCGTAGATATCGATCTTTCTGCTTGGATCGTTATCGGCTAGGAACGTGAGGATAGCAATCATATGCTTCTCCTCAAGCGCCGTAACACTGGCGGTGTCCTTCTGATTCATTGTGTCACCCTTGCGATCGCGGGTACGCGATACGCGGGTAACCATGATGCGACGAACTATTTAAGCCCTGTTCACTGTAAATCCATAATACCTGTAACTCAGCACGCCTCCGCCGTGGAATTCTCGGTCCTCCTGAACACGACAAGCGCCACTGCCATGGTGATTATGGACAGGGGCAGGGCGATGACCAGCGGATCGGTGCTCGCCAGGAAAGAGTCCGGGAACAGGACCTTCTGTCCGGTCAGCAGGTTGCAGATGGGCAGGAACACGCTCGTCCCGGTGTTGATGAACAGGGCCAGGAACAGGTACGAGACCGTACCGACGGATATGCTGGCCAGGGCGGCCTTCCTGCAGGGGTTCTTCGAGTAGAGCGCGTGGAAGTACGCCGGTAGCAGCGCGGCGGCGGTCATGCCCATGAACACGGAGGTGGCCTTGGCGATGATGTCGCTGGGCATCAGGTAGCAGTAGACGACGAGCAGCACCATGATGACCACGATGCAGATCCTGTTGAGCCTGACGCTCTGGGAGTCCCCCTGGAGCCTGCCCTTCTTGTTCTGATACAGGGTGTACAGGTCGTATCCGCCGGCGGCCCCGATGGTGTGCAGGAGCGCGCTGATCGTCGAGATGGCCGCGCAGACCAGGGACAGCAGGAACAGGGAGACGAACACGTCGCCGAAGGTCATGCCGTTGAATATCTCGAGGATGAACTGCGGGATGATGAAGTCGGTTCCGAGGCCTATGCTGGTGATGTACTCGTAGGCGATCGCCCCGTCCTCCTGGAAGAAGTAGACGTTGGACAGGGCACCGACGGTGTACGCGGACCCGACGATGACGATCATGAATATGGATCCGACGAGCAGGGACTTGTTCAGGTCCCTGTCGGACTTGGCTGACATGAACCTGACGGCCAGCTGGGGCTGGGTGAGGGCTCCGATCCCGACTCCGAGAAGGAACGTGGTGACCACGGTCAGCCACTCGGTCGACCCGAAGTCCGAGAAGTTCGTCCAACCGTTGAATCCCTCCTGGGTACCGGCTATGGAGCCCATCTCGGAGAACTTGGTGTTCCAGAGGTCCACGAGGGCGGAGTTCCCGGCGGTGACCCCTCCGAAGTAGGAGTAGGTGACGATGAGGATGACCGCCATCCCGACGAACATGATGGCGGCCTGGAACGCGTCGTTGTACATGACGGCGATGATCCCGCCGTAGACGACGTAGACGGCGACGATGATCGCGAGGAGTATCAGGATGAGGTCGTAGTACTCGTTGAGGCCGGTGATGGTGGCCAGCGAGTTGACTCCTCCCTTGAGGACGGCGGCGGCGTAGATGGGCATCATGACGATGATGAGGATCGCGGTGAACGCGCGGATGCCCTTGGATTTGTAGATCTTGCCGAGCAGGTCGGCGTACGTGGAGGCGCCGAGCTCCCTGCCCTTGCGCCTGGTGGGGCCTCCGAACACGAGGAAGGCCACGATGAGTCCCACGAAGAGATTCAGGAAGCACAGCCAGATCATGGTCATACCGTGGACGGCGGCCTGTCCGCCGAAACCTATGACCGCGGAGGCGGAGAGGAATGTGGATCCATAGGAAAGGGCGATGATCAGGGGGCTCGCCTTGTTCCTTCCGAGGAGGAACTCCTGGTTGTCCTTGGTGTTCCTGTACCCGTACCAGCCGAGCAGCAGGGTGATGACGATGAAGACGGCGACCATAGCGCCGAACACGACCAGGTCGACGCCGTCACTCATCGTCCTCATCCTCCGCTTTTATTCCCTTCAGGTACGCGTACACGCAGCAGAACACCACGCTCAGGATGCTCAGCGCGTAGCCGCCTATGATCCAAGGATCCGACAGTCCCAATATCTCCATGATCTCACCATGTGTTCCGTGCTAACAATTAGCACGCTTAAACGCTCTATGTCCAACGCATACTTAAAATATATCGTGTGCTCGCGGGCCGGAATCCCTCCGGGGACGATACTCCCGGGCGGTATGGGGGCCTCCTCCGGATACCGAGTCCTATGATGGAATGTATTATTATGGAGGGGCGACATCAGGGTGCGTCTGGCTTGACCGGGGCGCTTGGCGTGCCCTATACCCGAAATCGTCAATACGCGGGGGTGACAGCAGGGGACGGCCCCGCTGAACATTTCAAGCCCATCTAGCGACAATGAAATCTTGTCCTGCAGAGTCGGAGTTTGCGACGAATGCGACCGGAGGGCCGCAGTTCACGCATCAACTGGGGGAACCGGGTCAGGTCCTGACGGGAGCAGCCTTACCCTGGACTACTGACGTTTGCGGGATCGCAGGGTTGAGAAGCGAAATGGCAAACTTGAGATGGGAGGTGGGGACAACCCCTGTGGCCAGGCGCTTCTCAGTTCTTCGAACCGGAAGGTCCGAGCCCCGTGATTATCTCGCTGGCGAAGTCGAAGACCGTCGCCTCCTCAGAGCCGTCGGTTATCCTCAGCTTACCGGTGTCGTCGACCCTTCCGACGACCGCACCCTTGCACGACACCTCCGAGAAGATGTAGATGATCTCCTGCGAGTTCTCGGGAGGGCACGCGAAGCAGAAGCCGCATCCCTGGTAGGCCAGGAGCCAGCGCTTCAGGTCGGCCCCCTCGGGCGCGGGGATCTTCGTCACGTCGACGAGCGCGCCGACGCCGGACGACTCGAGCATCATGCCGAGCGTACCGACGCTCCCGGGGTTGCTCATGTCCTTGCACGAATGCGCCAGATGCCTCTCCGCGACGATCGCGACGGCCTCCATCTGCCCGCGGACGATGTCGTCGGTCTTCTGGACCGTCGTCACGAAAGCGTACGGCAGCCTCTCGGGGTAGAAACCGTCCGTGTCTATGACGAACACGATGTCGTCGCCGGGCTTCGCGGTGCTGCTCCTGAGCAGAGCGTCCTTGGCGACCTTGCCGACGATCGAGATGTCTATGGCGTTGTAGTGGCAGTCGGGGTGCACGTGGCCTCCCACGATGGGGACGTCGAACTTGCGGATGCCGTCCTGCATGCCGCGGATGATCTCCCTGCACACGTTGCCGTGCACGATGGACATGACGTCGACCATGCCGAGGGGCCTCCCTCCCATGGCCGCGATGTCGTTCACATTGACGAGGACGGCGAAGTAGCCGGCATAGTACGGATCCGTGCTCACCAGCGACTCCATGATTCCGTCCGCCGCGAAGAGGATGTACTGGTCTCCAACGTCGATGGCCGCTGCGTCCTCCCCCTCGGCGGCCGCGACCTGCGGGAACCCCGAGGTGGGCAGGAGGTCCACGATCTTGTGGATGGCGTGCTTGCGGGTCACGCCGGGATAGCTGCGGATGGCCTCCGCCAGGTCTCCGATCGCTTCCACAGGCCCTTCCTCCTGAGCCCCCATATGGAGAGGGCGCAAAGCGCGACCATGGCGACGAGGAGGACGACGTAGGCGTACTCGAAGTCCTCGCCGGGCAGGCTGACGTTCATACCGTAGAAGCTGGCGAGCATCGTCGGTATCGCGATGATGAGCGTGATCGAGGTCAGGAACTTCATGACCAGCGCGAGGGAGTTGTTCAGGTCCGCCTCGACCAGCTGCCTGGTACCCTTGATGATCTGGCTGTACGTCATGGTCATCTCGAGCGCCTGGTTGGTCTCGATTATCACGTCGTCCATCAGGTCCCTGTCCTCAGGGGTGGAGACGAAGCGCGACTGCTTGCTCATCCTCTCGATGATGGACGCGTTCACGCTGAGCGATGTCTTGAAGTAGACCAGGTTGGACTCCAGCTCGTGGAGCTCGAAAAGGTCGTCCCTGCGGGTGGCCTTGCGGATGGACTCCTCGATGGCCATCCTCTTGACCTCGATGTACTTGAGGTCCGTCTGATAGTTGATCGCGATCCTGAACAGGATCTGGAGCACGAACCTCGCACGGTTGGAGACGTCGAAGATGCTCTTGCCCTTGACCTTCCCCGAGGTGATGTTGGAGATGGCGAAGAGCTCCTGCAGACACACGGTCACGATGGCGGTGTCCGTCACGGTGATCGACACAGGGTAGGTGGTGAACTCCTCGCGGCTGTTCCTCCACTCCCTCGTAGGGGCGTCGACCAGGATGAGGGTGTAGTCCTTGGAGACCTCCGTCCTCGATCCCTCCTCGTCGTCCAGCGCCGAGGTAAGGGCCTCGCGGTCTATGCCGAGGAACCCCTGCACCAGGTCTATCTCCTCGACCGTGGGCGCGACCAGGTTGATCCAGACGTCCTCCTTGATCTCGTCCGTGCGCACCGGGCGCCCGTCCATCATCTCGTAGATCTCCATCATTCTTCTCACCCCCTCAGATTACCATGGCCAGTATGACCAGTATGAACAGGAATAGCACCACCGTGGACACGTTCCCGGCGATGCTGTCCGTGAGCTTCCTGTTGCGCTCCGGGTCGCGTACCCCGAGCTTCTCCAGGAACCAGCTGACTCCTCCCGCGAATATGAAACCTCCGTCCAGGACGTAGGTGGGCAGGGCGTTGGATATCGCCAGCAGGATGTCCAGCCAGAATATCCAGTACATCAGCGTTATGAATATCCACGTCAGGTCGCCTCCAGGCGCATCGTACCACCACTTGACCTCGTCCGATATGGGATCCATGCCGTTGAACGGGCCGGACAGGTAGCTGAACAGCGCCGTGACGTACGAGTACGCGTCGGTCGTGTTGTAGAACGGGTTGACCGCCCTGTCCAGCAACTGGTCCGGCGTGGTGAACGTCAGGCCGCCGGTCGTGGTGGTCACTCCGAGGAACCCGATGGAGTTCCTTGTCCCGAGCGTCACGGTGTGGTCCTCCATGGTGTACGCGCCGGTGTCGTCCATGACCGAGACGGTGGTGACGACGATCGTCTCACCGCCGGTGGTCGATGCCATGAACGCGTTGAACTCCCCGTACCCGCCGATGACGGTGGTCGTGCCGTCCATCGTTATGGAGTAGATGAACGTGCCCGCGGTGATCCCGCCCTCGTCCGCGCCGGATCCGGAGGTGATCGCCTTCACGTACAGGCCCATCTGCGTGGCCGTTGACGTATGGGTCCCGTCCTCCGTCATGTACGTGATTATGTACCGTTGGGTCGGGTCGAAATCGTAGTTCAGGTAGGCGGCCGAACCTGACAAAGTGGTTGTGAGATCCCCGGCGGTCTGGCCGGCCTCGTTGGTCCCGATGAGGAGGTTCCCGTCCTCGTCGGATATGCCGATAATGAGAGCGGACGCGGGGATCCCGGCATTGTACGCCGGCGAGCCGTCGTCCACATAGTAAACGCCCGCGCTGTCCCCGTAGTCGGAGGACACGAAGCCGCAGGCGAAGATCATCAGAAGGATGCTTATGACCGCGAACACGGTGTTCACGGTGATGCCCGCGGCGTAGACGTCGATCTGCGCCTTGCGGGGCTTCTTGGCCATCTCCTCCTCGTTGGGCTCGACGAACGCGCCCATGGGGACCACGACGTACAGGAGCCCGGAGGACTCGACGCGGATCCCGTTGACGCGCGCCTGTATCCCGTGGCCGAGCTCGTGGACGACCATGGCGAAGAAGAGCGCCACGATCCCGTAGCTCAGCGGCATGATGGGGTTGAACCCGGGGATGGCCAGGGCGTACTCTATGCCGATGGACGAGCCGGACGCGAGCCTCGAGGGCACCGCCAGGAGCGCCACGATCAGCATGTACATCATCAGGAAGAACAGCACCGCGGAGACCAGCTTGGAGGCGAACCCGAAGGCGTGCCAGAAGCGGGGATACGCCGCCAGGCGATCCATCGTCTTCATTCCGAGCTGCGTCTTGATCATGATGCAGGGCCCGTACTTCTGGAGATGCCAGCGCGCGGCCTTCTCCGGGTTCCTCCAGACCCACACCCAGATCGGGATGTACACGATGAGCAGGATCAGCATTACAAGGTACGCGGTGCTCATGATATCTCCCCGTGCCCGTGGATGGCATCCTTCTATAAAACAAAACACCAAGGCTGGATGCGAAATGCTCGGAGCATCGGACGGAGCGTCTCGACGCCTCCTACGGAGGCGATTATCTCCCTGGCCCAGGCAAGCTTGCGGAGCTTGACGGCGGGGTCCGATCCCTCCTTGGGGTTGGGGTGCTCGAAGTCGAAGCCCTCCAGCAGGATGCTCCGGGCGCCCAGCTCCCTCGCGATGCACACGGCGCGGTCGCCGTCGGTGAACCCGCCGAAGTTGAACACGGTGGTGGACGGAATGGACTGCGTGGTCAGAACCACGGGGCCCTCGAACTTGCCTGCATGCATGCGTACGAGCTCGCCGTTGTCCCCGTGGGCGTGGATGAACGTGACCGCGCCGGACCTGCTGGCCTCCAGCTGCGCGTCGATGTCGCCGTCCAGATCCGTCACGACGGCATCCGGGCGTATTCCTAGGGCCAGAAGCCTCCTGACCGCGGAGCCGGAAGCGACCAGCGGCCCGAGCGGGGGACGCGAACGGATATCGTCCTCCAGGCAGGGCGCGTCCCCGAACACTGTCGCACCGTCCGAGAACATCGGGCGCAGGTCGTCCGGGTCCACGAGGTCGGAACCGGTGGTGACGGCCTTCAGTATCCTGACGGTCGCCTCGTCCTCCTCCCGGGAGTAGCCCATGTCGGAGAGGATCCTCTCGTAGAACTGTTCCCACTCAGGCGGCCTCATCAGCCACCGCCTCGTCGTCGACGGGCCTCATCTTGTTCCTGAGGACGCTGTTCGAGATGGACAGCAGGATACCGGCGATGATCTCGACGACGCCCATGTTGGTGCCCATGCCCGCGTCCAGATAGGCCATGCCGACGTCGAATATACCGGACGCGACGAGACCGAGGCTCGCCATCCCCAGGCATCCGAACACGACGGAGACTCCGACCTCCTTGTGCTTCATGAACTTCTCGATTATGTGCCCGCCCTGGTAGATGATGACGGCGATGATCAGCGGCCAGATCATGGTCGAGACGTAGTACATCACCTTCACCACATCGTTCCTGAGGTACAGGTTGCCGATCTCCACGTAGGTGTACGCTGCCATGAGGACCACGAACGCCAGGGAGATGCTCAGGAAGATGATGGGGGTGGTGCGCCCGGTCATGGAGGCGACGATGTTCCTCCTCATGTCGTAGAGGCGCTCGGTGGTGTTGTACCCGTACAGCAGGATTATCAGGCCGATGAAGAACACGGCCATCGAGCCGGACATGGAGCTGAGCCTAGCCGGGTCCCAGTCTGTGATGTACACCAACAGCCCGGGTATCAGGAAGAACAGGGACAGCAGGATGATCACGTACCCCAGGGGGATCATGAACCTCTTCCTCTTGTCCGGGTCGTTCAGCATCTTGGTGATGATATAGAACGTGCCCTCCAGACCGGGGGCCTGCTTGACGTAGACCTTGCGCACGGAGTCCACATGGGCGCGGGAGGAGATGATCGGGTAGATGTACTCGTCCTCCGCACCGTCGCCGACCAGGACGACGCTGTCCGGGTTGATCTCGTCCAGGACCTCCTCCAGCTGCGAGACGAGCGCCAGATCGGACCTGTGGCCCACCTTCTCGTCCCCGCAGATGAGGGCGACGTCGGCCTCGCGGCCGTCCTCCTGGAGCTCCAGGCAGGCGCTCACGGCGGCGTACAAGGCGTTGAGGTCCGAGTCCTCGGGGTCCGCGATTCCGAAGGCTGTGGCCGCGTCGAGGCAGTTCTGCACCCCGATGACCGGAGTGTTCACCTTCCCCTTGACGCCGAAGTCGTCGTCCCTGTCGACGACCAGGACCAGAGTCTTCTTCATGAGCTCGGGTATGCCCCCAGTGTATATTAGTAGTTGCCACAAAGACGCTCGAATTGTGCATTCCGGCCTAGAATGGCTTATATCGGGGTCGCCGATGGGGTGCCGATGAGGATCGTAAGGCACGGCCATTCCTGCTTCGAGTTCGCGGATTCAAGACTGACCGTGGTCATCGACCCCCACGACGGCAAGTCCATCGGGATAAAGCCGCCCGTCGCTTCTGCGGACGTGGTCCTCATGACCCACGGCCACTACGACCACAACGCCTCCCGCGTGATACGCGGGGACCACGAGGACGTCATGGCCAGGAACGGAAAATTCGAGGTCAAGGGCCTTGAAGTCGAAGGATTACCGACGTTCCACGACCACAGCAACGGCGAGGAGCGCGGCCCCAACACGATGTACGTGTTCGAGATGGACGACCTGAGGATATGCCACTGCGGCGACCTCGGGTGCATCCCCGGCGAGGAGATCCTCTCCAAGATCCGCGGCATCGACATCCTGATGCTCCCGGTGGGCGAGGTGTTCACCATGCCCCTCCCGGAGGTCCGTGAGTTCCTGGAGACCGTGAACCCGCACATCATCGTCCCCATGCACTACAGGGAGGGCGGCCTCTCGATCCCGCTGACCCCGCTGGACGACTTCCTCGAGATGATCCCTGAGGAGGCCGTCGACTACGTGGGTGAGGAGATCGACGTGATGCCCGAGGACCTCACCGACATGAAGGAGTGCTGGGTCTTCTCCAGCTGATCCGGGTCGGGCGCTCACGCTGTCCGGAACTACTCTCAGTAGAATTCTCAGTAGAGGACGAGCCCGTCCTCGATCCTGCCCATCTCGATGGGCGTGGTCTCGTCGCCGACGACAGCCCCGCGGGAGTTGGCCACGATGCCGGCTCCGACCGCGCGGACGCCGTGGTTGACGGTGGTGCGTATGGCCTCGACCTTCAGGACGTCCTTGATGAGGGCGACCTCCTCGTCGGAGGCGTCCATGTGGCAGACGCATCCCTTGTTGGTGACCCTGCAGACGGATCCGACGGTGTTGATGCCGCCTATCGAAGAGCGCACAGCCTCGACCCCCAGGGCCTCGCCGATCATGCGGGCGGCGGACTCGGAGTACTCCGGGCTGACAATCGCCCCGAAGTCGTTCACGAGGATGTTGTTGCCGGCCGCGTTCAGCCTGTCGTCCAGCCTGACGCAGGGCAGCCTCTCCGCGATCTTCGCGATCTCGCCGTCGTCGGCGAGGTCGGAGACCACGGCGCCGTTGGAGTTCATCGCCACCAGCGAGCCGACGACGAACGATCCTCCCACGGAAAGTTTGACGACATCGACGCCGAGCACCTCCCCCAGGGTCGCTACGAACTCGGGGGAGGCGTCGGTGGCGGTAAGGGCGAGGCTCTCGCACGCCGTGGAGAACACGGCGATGTTGGGACTGCCCGAATAGCGCGAGAGCCTCATCATTTGAATCACTCCGCGAGGGAGACCTCGACGAGGCCGTCCTCGAACTTGACGGCCTTGACGGTGATCTTGTTGGGAGGGTTGCGGATTCCGTTCTCCCAGAGCTTCTCGTTGACGCTGGCGTCGATCCAGACGTTCTCCTCGGAAACCCT
>JAUNYA010000056.1 GCA_030539565.1 Thermoplasmata archaeon
GGGGCGTGTCGTAGAACTTCATGTACTTCGAGCCGTCGGTGTTGCCGTTGGCGATTCTCATGAGGATGGGCTCGCCTGTCGCCTTCCCGTTGACGATGCCCTGGACGAACTCCACCTCGTCGGCCTCCCTCCGGGGGGTGCCGATCTTGCCGGTGGGCTTCCTGAGGGCCATCTCCGCGGCCACTTTGTCGGCATCGACGGGGAATCCCGCGGGGACACCCTCGAGGATGCCTCCGACGCAGGGCCCGTGGCTCTTCCCGAACAGGGTGAACCTCACCTTCGATCCGGTCTCGTACATCGGAGGGCCTCCGACTTGAGGCCGATGGAGGCCATCGCGGCGGGGAATCCGGGATAGGACACGGCCGCGCACTCGGGGTCGTCCATCGTGACGGGCCCGTCGCAGACCACTGAGGCGACAGCCGCGGACATCATGATCCTGTGGTCGCCGTGGTGCTCGACCTTCCCGCCCTTCAGGCTCCTCACGCCGTGTATGATGCAGCCGTCGTCGGTGCCCACCGCGTTCCCGCCAAGGGCGTTGATCATGCGGACTGTCGTCTCGATCCTGTCGCTCTCCTTGAAGCGGAGCTGCGGTGCTCCGTACAGTTTGCTGTCTCCCTCGGCGGTGCTCAGCAGCACCGCGACGACGGGGAACAGGTCCGGGACGCTGCCCATGTCGATCTCGCATCCTCTGAGCTCGGACCTCTCGACGGTGACGCTCCTACCGGACGCCCTGACCTTGGCGCCGGCCTGCATCAGGATGTCCAGGATCCTCTTGTCCCCCTGGGGGTCCTCGGGATCCATGCCCGTGGCGGTGCACTTGCCTCCGAGCGCGCCCGCGACCAGCGGGAACGCGGACGACGAGTAGTCCGCGGGGACGAAGTAGTCGTACGGCCTGTAGCCGCCCGCACCGACGGTGAACACGCAGCCCTCGTTCGATACGCCGGCGCCGAAGAGGCGCATCATGTGCGTCGTGACGTCGAGGTACGGGGCGGAGACCATGCCCCCCTCCACGGTGACGATGGACCCGTTGGGGAGCATCGGCGCGGTGAGGAGGAGCGACGTGATGAACTGGGAGCTGACGTTCCCCATGATGGAGACCGCGCCCCCGCGGTTGGGGCCCTGCACGGTCACGGGCGGGAGGCCGCCGGACGAGGCGCAGGTGACGCCCATGGAGGACAGCGCATCCAGGAGGGGGCCCATGGGCCTCTTCCTGAGCGAATCGTCCCCCGTGATCGTGACGGGCCTGTCGAACATCGAGCAGATCCCGGTGAATATCCTCATGGTGGTGCCCGAGTTCTTGGCGTCCACCGGAACCGTCGGGGCGGAGAGGTCCCCGCCGTCGACCGTGGCCTGCGACTCGTCGAGCGAGACCTTGGCGCCCATCGCCCTGCAGGCGTCTATGGTCGCCAGCGTGTCCGCGGACAGCAGGCAGTTCTCCAGCACCGAGCGCCCTTTGGCCATGGAGGCCAGGAACAGCGCCCTGTGGGTGTGGCTCTTGGACGGAGGGGGCGACGTCTCCCCGTCGATGGCCCCTCCTCTGAATACGATTCCGCTCATTGCTCGCACCTCGTCCTGGTGAGAATGGTTTCCTCGGGGGCAAGCCCCATGTCCCTGGCGAAGGACGGTCCGTCCCCCTTCGGGACCACTATGGCCACGGCGGGCCCGGAGCCGGACAGCCCGGCCCCCAGTGCGCCCATGGACATCGCCCTGTCGGCGACCGTGTTGTCCACGCCCTGGACGCCAGATATTATCGCGCCGTTGATCGTCATCGCGCGGAACGGGTCCGTCATGGCGATGTCGATGGCGGCCTGCATCTCGCCGGCGGCGGCCCTGAGCTTCTCCACCGGGAGCGTGCCCTTCCTGATCTTGAAGCGGGGGACGCTGATGACCACGTCCAGCTCCTCCACGGGGGCGCGGGCGAGGATCTCGTCCCTCCTGTTGTCGGTCATGACGAGTCCGCCGAGCCCGCATCCGCAGGCGTCGTCGAAAGAACCCGTGACGGTGACCTTCGCCTCCCTGGCGCAGACCACCCCGAGCCTGATGAGGTCGACCTCGTCCATCGTGAAACCGACGGAGTCGAACACCGCGCGGATGATGGCGTTGCAGGCGGAGCTGCTGCTCTTGAGGCCCCTGGACACCGGTATGTCGGACTCCGTGGCGAGGCTCCAGCACTCCGGCTCGGGGATCCCGGCGGCCTCGTACGCCCTGCGGACGCAGATCCTGGCCATGGTGGTGTCCTCGGAGCCGTCGCTCCTGATGTCGACCATCCTGTCGGATCCGGTCTCGGAGAACTCGGCCCTGGTCTCCAGGGCCACGCCGATGGTGGCGCCGATGCCGGTGGGCATGGCGTTGATCACGGTGATGGAGCCGTTGGATCTCCCGAGGGAGGTCATAGCTGCTCCCTCATGACCGCGAACGCGTCCGTGACGCCGGTCCACATGGCGAACGACGCGGCTCCCTGGCCGGCGAGCATGTCCTCGCCGCGGGCCACCTTGCAGCCCCTGGACAGCGCGTGCTTCACCAGCGGGGTCTCCTTTCCGTACGTCATGTCGAACACGGCCTGCTCGGCCTGGATCGTCGAGATGTTGATGGGGTACGGCCCGTCGCTGTACATCCCCACGGGGGTGCAGTTGACGACCAGGTCGTACATCATGGTGGACACCGACTTGGGGTCGCGGAAGTTGGCCCCGAAGTCGGAGGCCAGCGCGGAGCCCTTCTCGGCGTTCCTTCCCGTTATCGTGACGTCGCACCCGCGGGAGTTCATGTAGTGGGCGCAGGCGCGTGCCGCTCCGCCGGTCCCCATGATGAGGATCCTGCGGTCCTCGGCCTCGAACCCCGCTCTGGTGAGCGCCTCGTGGATGCCGACGACGTCGGTGTTGTGGCCGCTGAGCCTCCCCTTGTCGTTGACCACGGTGTTCACCGCGCCTATGGCGGAGGCGTCCCTGTCGACGCAGTCCACGTGGTCCATGATGTCCTGCTTGAACGGGATGGTGACGTTCATCCCGCGGATGTCGTACCCGCGGATGACCTCCTCGACCTGGTCCAGGTCGGGGGCCTCGAACGGCAGGTAGATGCCGTTTATCCCCGCCGCGCGGATGGCGGCGTTGTGCATCTGGGGGGATTTGCTCTTGGAGAGGGGGTTTCCCAGGACCCCCGTGATCATGCAGTCGTCGCCCAGCTCCTCCATCCTCGCGGCACTGAGCTGCCCGGGGGCGGTCGGCTCGCCGACGTACCCGAAGCTGAACTCGTTCCCCAGGAGGGAGGCGCGTATGCGCGTGACGGTCCCCAGCGGCCCCATCCCGAGGATGACGTGCTTCCTCTTCATGGAGCGCGCGGCGTCGAGGATGCTGGTCAGGTCCCTGAGGTCTCTGACGGAGAACGCCGCCTTGGAGACGTCGCAGTCCATCCCGTTCAGGATGGAGGCGATCCTCTCGGCGCTAGGCGTGCCCTCGAAGTCGTGGTGCGATGCCACGATCCTGACCTTCGTCTCGGGCCTGGGCTCCTCGCCTATGTCGATCATCCCGGAGAAGCCCTCCGGCAGGATAGAGAGGTCGATGTCCCCCCGATAGGTGACCAGCAGGTCCCTTCCCGGGGCGTCCGGGACAGACCCCAGGAGGTCGAGGCGGATCTCCACCATCCTGGTGGACGTCTCGTTGAGCTCCGAGGCGGAGCTGAGCGACGCGCAGACCCTCATCAGATCTCCCTGATGGTCTCTTCGATCTTCATGCCGAAGTGGCGTCCGCCGGCCTCGAGCTTGGCGAGCACCCTGTCGCCCTTCTTCAGGGTCGCGACGGAGATCGCCCCGTCCTTGGTGACGAGCTTGACGGTCTCGGCGTTCTGGAGGATCGTGGAGTGCATGTTCTCGCCGTCGGTGGCGGTGACCAGGATGAGGGGCCTCTGCTCCACCTTGCACCTTCCGACCGCGGAGAGGCGGGTGGTCCCGTCCCTCTTCACGAGGACGACGCTGTCGCCGGACCTGTACTCGGACAGGTACCTGGTGCGGCCCTCGGGGCCCATGGCGTACGCGTGCACGGCGCCGGCGTTGACCCTGAAGGGCCTGGCGGCGACGTAGCCGTTGTCCTCGCTCTCGCTCTGCACGAGGAACAGGCAGGCGGCCTGGGATCCGATGAGCATCCCCTCGCCGGGGACCATGTTGGACACGGTGTCGACGCAGACGCGGTCGCCGATCTCGATGTTCTTGACGTCGAGCACCTCGACCTCGGACAGCTCCACGGACCCGGAGTCCTGGATGATGTCCGAGAACTTGCGGATGGCGTTGGGGTTCTCGGTGCAGACGACCACTCCGTCCACACCCTTCTCCAGGGTCTGCATGTACAGCTTCGCCTGCTCGGTGTCGTCGGCGCAGGCCAGGACCTTGGTCCCGGTGTCCCTGAACTTCGCGATCATGTTCTCCAGGGGGATGACGGTCCAGTCCCTGGAGTCCAGCACCACGCCCTTGACCTTGCCGGCCATGGCCATGGCGCGGGCCTGGTCCTCGGGGGTGGCGAGCTCCACGAGCTCGAATCCGCCGGAGAGCTTCCCGTTGTCGTTGATGATGAGCTCGACCTTGCCGAAGCCGGCGAAGTCCTCGTCCTCGGGGCGCACGATGGCGATCCCGATGCCCGATTCGAGCGCGGAGAGCACCAGCTCCTTGCGCTTGTCCTTGTCGTCCGGGGCGTCGGCCCTGATCCAGATCTCCTTGTCCATGGTTATCAGCTCAGGTTGTTCTTCTTCATCGACTCCTCGACGGTGTAGCCCTCGAGGACGATGTCGGAGATCGCGCGGGTCATCCTCTCGACGTCGGCGTGCTGGAAGACGTTCCTCCCGATGGACACGCCGTGGCCTCCGGCCTGGATCGAGTCGTAGACCATCTGCAGGATGTCCCTGTCGGAGCTCATCTTGGGGCCGCCGGCGATGACGACCGGTGCGAGGGTCCCCTTCACGACGTCGCGGAAGGTGTCGATGTCCCCGGTGTAGCTGCACTTGACGATGTCGGCGCCGAGCTCGGACGCGACGCGGGCCGCGTGGGCGATGGCGTGGGGATCGTACGAGTTCTGGATCTTGGGTCCGCGGGGGTAGGCCATCACGAGGAAGGGCATGCCCCACTCGGAGCAGTCCCTGGAGATGCGGCCGCAGTCGGCCAGCATCTCGCTCTCGGTCTCGGCGCCCACGTTGATGTGCACCGAGACGGCGTCGGCGCCGCTCTTGATGGCCTCCTCGACGGAGGCGACGAGCACCTTGCTGTTGTTCTGGACCGCCAGGTCCGTGGATGCGGACAGGTGCATGATAAGGCCGATGTCGTGCCCGCTGCTCCTGTAGCTGTAGCGGATGAGGCCCTTGTGCATGAGGACCGCCGTGGCGCCGCCGTTGGCGACCGCGTCCACGGTCTTCTTCATGTCGTAGAGCCCCTGGGTGGGCCCGATCGAGATTCCGTGGTCCATCGGGACTATGACGCAGTTCCCGGTGTTCCTGTCCATGATCCTCTCCATTCTGACGCTTTTGCCGAACATCATGATCTTCACCGTGCTACGTGCTAACACGCGACATTGTATTTCACTATTACGCGTCGCGTGTGCGCGCGATGCGCTCGCACGTGCTTCTTAACGGGGGCGTATGTAGAGGCCGTCTTTAATCCATCGGAACACGGCGATGTGCGAAAGCTTATAACGGGAACTGGGATACACGCATCCAACGGGCTGGTAGATTAGGGGTTATATCGCCTGCTTTGCAAGCAGGAGGCCGCGAGTTCGAATCTCGCTCAGTCCACCTTCATTCCTTATCCAGATCACTGAACGGCGGACAGTTTTTTCGTCCACCATTGCGAGCGGATGCTGATATCCGGGGACCGATGCCGGGCTCCCGTCGCATTTATCATCCTGCAACCGATACCAGTGGCATGGAGAGGAGGCAGATTGACACGGGGGGCCTGTCGTTCCGGCAGATCCGCGAAGAGGGCATGTACTACGTGGACAAGACGCTCCTCATCAAGGACATCCTGGACAGGAACCGGAGGGGGAAGTTCCTCTTCGTCAGGCCGCGCCGCTTCGGGAAATCCGTCAACCTGTCCATGCTCGACGCGTTCTTCAACATCAGGTATGCGGGGAACTCATGGTTCGACGGGCTCGAGATCTCCCGGTACCGCGAGTACGACCGGTACAGGAACGCGTTCCCGGTCGTCCACATCGACCTGCAGGACGCGGTGGCAGGCAACTACGAGGACTTCATAGACCGGATGCGCGACATAATGCTCAAGGTCTACAGGGACGCCCTGGACGGGCTCGACGTGTCGCTGGAGCCCGAGGAGGTCCATCTCATGGACACCCTGCGGGACTGGACGACGCCCGAGAGCCGCCTGACCGGCTCGGCGAATGTGCTCTGCAGGATCCTCCGCAGGCACTACGGGAAGGACGTCGTCGTGCTGATAGACGAGTACGACCGCGCTGTGACGGACTCGTTCGACTCGGACCTCCAGGAGAAGATCATAGGGTTCCTGGGGAGCTTCATGTCATCCACCCTGAAGGGGAAGGTCTGCGTGCAGATGGCCTACGTCACGGGCGTGATGCAGCTGGCCAAGTCCGGAATCTTCTCCGGACTGAACAACATCACGGTCGACAGCCTGTTCTCCGTCATGTCCGACGAGAGGTTCGGATTCACGGAGGGGGAGGTGGCCGACCTGCTGGATTACTACGGCCACAGCGGAAAGCTGAGCGAGGTCCGGGAGTGGTACGACGGGTACACGTTCGGGAACGCCGAGGTCTACAACCCGTTCAGCGTCATGAGCTACGTCTCGGAGGACTGTGTCCCGAGGAAGTACTGGGCGGACACCGGGGGGACGAAGCCCTTGGTATGGATGCTGAACCATCTGAACATGGAGGGCCTGGGCATCGCCGCCTCTCTGTTCGACGGATCACAGCGGACGGTCGCGCTGCACGAGTCCATGACCTACGACGACCTGCGGCTCACGAAGACCGAGGACCTGTTCTCGCTCATGGTCATGACGGGCTACTGCAGGGCGGTGCCGTCGGAGGACGGGTACTCCATCGAGCTGCCCAACAGGGAGGTGCGTGGCATAGTAGGGGAGATGCTGGATAAGGCCGCATCCGTGTCCGGCAGCCTGTTCGAGGGGTTCGTCAGGGCGGTCATGTCTGGGGACGCGGACTCGATAACGTCCGCAATCCGGGCCGTGCTGCAGGACGCCAGCTACGGCGACAGGCTCGGGGACGAGCACTCGTACCAGCTTGTGATCCTCACCCTGCTCCACTACATGCAGGGCCTGTACGGCATAACCTCGCAGCCCGAGGAGGGCCTCGGCGATCCAGACATCCTGCTGGTCCCCCGGAGGGCCGGCGATCCCACCGTGATAATGGAGCTGAAGGTTGTCCAGTCGAAGGATGGGTTGGAATCCGGTATCGAGGAGGCCATGAGGCAGATACACGAGAGGGAGTACTACATGAGGATGAAGGGCCGCGTGGTCCTCATCGGCATGGCCTTCTTCAAGAAGACGGCGGGCTGCCGCACCGAGGTCCTGGATCTCCGACGGTTAATCCTGCCTGTGTATTTTGCTCGAGTCCACACGCATCTCGAACACGGCCCGCTAGGGTTAAATCCGGGGTCGTGGTTGGGGTGTCAAGCAGGTGTAAGGCCGGAGTCCGGTGGTTGCGTGCCAACGCCCGGCATCCTGCATTCTGTTCCATTTCGCAGATGGCGTACGCAGTCGATCAATTTAGAGTCGACAACACGCATGTAGAACGCGTCGCGTCAGTATTTTATCGGGAATCGCGGATGGTGTGATCGCAGGGATATAACCTGACTTTGTCAGTTGCTGAACAGGGGAGTGTGCAGGCCCGATTCTCCAATGA
>JAUNYA010000057.1 GCA_030539565.1 Thermoplasmata archaeon
GGCAGGATACTGAAGAAGGACCCCTCCAGGGTCTCCGCGGTGATGATGAAGGCCGACGTGTGCGCCTCGATGGGCGACGACAAGGGCCTGCTCGACGCGTACGACCGCCTCACGGGATGCCGCAATGTGCCCGACGAGGACAAGGTCCGCATGGTCAGGCTGCTGGAGGAGAGGGGCCACCGCGACGAGGCCAGGGCGCTGATGGGCGGCGGGCAGAAGGCCCGCGGGTTCGACGCTTCGGTCAAGAGGTACGCGGAGAAGGCCCTCAGGAGGGCGTACACCACCCGCACCCCCGCGTCCGACCCGGACATCCTGGACGCGCTCGGCCTGGATCCCGACGTGGCCGCCGACGTCTCCCGCTACCTGTCGGAGATGCCGGAGGCCGGCCAGATAGTCCCGGGACAGGGCGACTTCGACTACATGGAGAGGCTCTCCCACGACGTGATCGTGAAGATGAAGTGGGACTCGCTGGAGGACGAGCCCTTGCTCCCGCTGGAGAAGGCGTTCGTCGCCGGAGGGTTCAGGGACGCGGATTCCGCGAAGGCTCTGGTAGCGTACGTGCACAAGGCGATGTTCGCCCCGATCCAGCAGACCTCCGACAAGCGCCTGACGGACGTGTCGATGGCGCTGCCCAAGGGCATGTCGGTGTACGAGATAATGAGGCAGTGCGACCTCGGCGTGTACGAGGCCCGCGTGGTCCAGTCGATGATCGTGTGATCAGTAGTCGCGCATCTCGGACTTCATGAACTCGCGCATGAGGCAGGTGGCGTAGTTCCCCTTGGGGAGCGAGAAGGCCACGGAGTACGAGTCATCCGAGAACGATGCGGTCAGGTCCTTCACGGGGCAGAGGATCTCCCTCCTGCCGCCCTTGGACGAGCACTTGGACAGCCCGGGGATGACGAAGTCCTCCGGCTTCAGCCTGTTCTCCTCGGCGATGCGCATCTCGATCTCCCCGGGCTCGCCCTCGGCGAGCACGGTCTCGGAGCCGTATAGTGCGGCGGTGACGAACGCCCTTCCCATGCGGACCTGGCGCGCCACGAGGTCGATGTTCCTGGCGTTGGCGACGATGGGGTTCTCGTGCTGGGGCGTGCCGTCCGCCGCAAGCGGTATGACCACGTCGCCCTCCACGGGCGCGTTCAGGGGGAGCCCCCTGGCCATCCTCTCGCTGAGCATCTCGTTGAACAGGTAGGACTGGTAGGCGTGGACGAACATCATCTGGAGGTTCGACGGGAGGGCGGAAATCGCGCCCTTCCAGTCCTCGCCCCCGGCCAGCGCCTGGGCCATGACCCTCTCGAAGGACATGCGCTCGGGCATCACGGACGCGGCGTAGGCCCAGTCGGTGCAGCCCTCCAGGCTGCCCCTGAGCTCGCGGAGGTCCTGCTCCTCCTCGGGGGTGGTGTAGCTTATGTACGTCCTCACGGCGCCCTCGATGTCCCCGCGGACCAGCCTCTCGCCCACGAGGTGGGTGACCGGCCTGACGGATCCGAACCTCTGGACGCCGAAGTAGTTGGGGAAGCCTCCCGTCTTCGCGATGGTCCCGATGTCCCCGCGGACGATCGACTCGACGTCGGCCATGGGCATGGCGAGGTCGCGGACGGTGATCTCGAACGAGTTGCCGATCAGGTCTCCCAGCTGGATCGCCCTGCTGCCGGTGTAGAGGTCCTTTATCTCGACATCCTTCAGCTGGATCTTGGCGACGTCCTCGGGAGGGCACCTGAACGACATCAGCTGCGTCGTGACGGCGCGCTTGTCCTTGGTGCCCGCGAAGCCTATCCTGGTCCTGGACATCCCGATGCTGCGGGACAGAATGCGGACCAGGCGGTTGGTCTCCCAGTTGCGGCTGGTGACCGTGGCGATCGTGTACTCCCCTCCGTCCTTCCTCCTGGGCGGGTCGGAGATCTCCCTGACGACGAAGTCCTCGGGCTCGGTCTTCAGGTGCCCTCCGGTGCCGTCGGAGTCGCAGAGGTACCGCCTCATGCCGATGTCGGCCTCGGCGGTGGAGCATTCCCTGTACAGGGGGATCACTCTTTGACGGCGGAGTAGTAGTCGGAGACGCTCTGGGAGGCCTTCTCGACGGCCGCGGCGGGGTCGCCGCTCCTGACCTTCACGAAGAGCTTCCTGTCATCGAGCTCCGGGTGGGTGTCGATGTACCTGACGAGCTCGACGTTCTCGTCGGAGTCCAGGGCCTTCATCAGGGGTGTGATGAGCGTGAGGTTGGCTTCCTTGAATCCTAGCGTGATGGAGTCGTCGGTCTTCTCGACAAGGTAGGTCTGCATGCCGCGGGCCTATGCCGTCGCTCTTAAATAAGTTTCCCAGTGCGCGCGTGTGGCCCCGGGCGCGACAAAAGGCGCCCGGGTCGCGCGCTCAGTCCCCGCTTCCGTCCCAGTGCATCTGGTCGTGGGCGGGCTCGCGGCCGTCCGACGCCTTGGCGGCGGCAGGCTTCTCGTCGCAGGCCTTCGTCTTCTTCTCTTCCATTTCGAACCATCCTCCCCGCCGTACCGGGGGCGCATCCCAATGCCGGCCAGTGCCAGCAGAGTGCAAATCATGCCTTCCCGTATTAAAGGCATCGGATGGTGACTCGAATATGGAATCACTCCGAGAGCCCGTCGGAGTCGTGGGCCTGCATGCCGTACATGTCGACGATCTCGCCGACGGTGGTGCACTGCTCGGGGGACTTGTCGTCCCTGACGCGCCCGGTGAATCTGGGGAACCTGATGCCTAGCCCGGCGCCGTCCTTGATGACGTCCCTGGCGGCGGTGTGGATCGGGCTGAGCGTGATCTCCGCGGCGACCACCTCGAGCACCACGGCGGGCTCGAACCACACGTCGGGCACCATCTCCGCGTCCACGTCGGCCGGCTTGGTCTCGGAGAGCGTTCCGTCCAGAAGGGCGGGCATCCCGTCCAGGAAGGCGTCGTCGAATCCCGTTCCGAGCTTGCAGACGGTCTCGAACCTGCAGGTCTCCTGGTCGTAGGCGGCCATCAGCAGCGCCCCGTACCTGCCGGCGCGCTTGCCCATGCCGTAGAATGCACCGACGACGGCGAGGTCGAACGAGTCGGTCAGGGCCTGCTGGTAGTCCTTCTTGTACTTGATCCAAAGGAAGCCCCTGTTGCCGGCGCGGTACACCGAGTCAGACTCGATGGACTTGGCCATGATGCCCTCGCACCTGCTGGCCACGGCGCTGGAGAAGAAGTCCTCGCCCTCCTCCTCGCTCTCGACGATGCGCATGGTGGTCATCTGGACGGCGCCTCCGATCTCGAATCCGGTCTCGAGCGCCGCCCTCCTGTCGAGATAGGGGGACGAAGTCATGTCCTCCCCGTCGCGGTAGAGGCAGTCGAACATGAATATGCGGACCGGGACCTCCTTCACGGCCTCGTCCATCCCGTGCTTCTTCCTGCGGTGGGTGACGTTCTGGAACGGGAGCATGTTGCCGGTGTCTGGGTCGATGGCGACGCACTCGCCCTCGATGATCGCCTCCCCGTACCTGCAGGTCCTGCGCAGCTCCTCGGCGATGTCCGGGAAGTTGGACGTCAGGTCCTCCAGCCTCCTGGAGAACAGCCTCACGCCGTCCTTCCCGATGTGGGCCTGGACCCTGATGCCGTCGTACTTGTACTCGATCGCGCACCTTCCGCCCATCCTCTCCACGATCTGGGCGACGGACGGGAGCCTCTCGGCGAGCATGACCTTCACGGGGCTTCCGACGGACACGTCGATGGCGCGTATCGCGTCCATCCCGCCTGTGGCGATCGTCTCGGCGACGAGGCCGATGTCGCAGGTGATGTTGAACGCCCTCTCGATGGCCGGGCGGTCCTCCTTCGTCGAGAACGCGATGGCCAGCGCGTCGAGGATGGTCATGTCGGCGGCGCCGACCCTCATCCTGCCGGTGACGGTCCTGCAGAGGTACCTGGCCTCCAGCGGCCCCGAGTCGTGGAGCATGTTGGCCAGGGTCTTCATCTTCCTCTCCTGGGAGTCCTTCCCGTCCGCGTCCTGGATGGCCGTCAGGCCCTTGACGACGCGCTCCACGGTGAGGTCCTCGGAGAACAGGGTCATCTGCTTCTTCCTCGAGATCAGCGACTCGGCGACGTTGCCGGGGTCACCGGTCTCCACCCACATCTTCTCGACCTTGTCCTCGGGGGTCCCCGAGGTGAAGGCTATCGCCCTGAGGACGAGCCTGTCGGCCATCCCCAGCACGCCGGGGACGAAGTCCGGGTGGAGCTTCCCCTGGCTGAGGTAGACGATGCTCCTCAGCTCGCTGCGGTCGGCCGTTTTCAGGAAAGCGGCCAGAATATCGGTCATCTCCAGCCTGCTGCTGGTGGATTCGAGCCTGTCGAAGGTCTCCGCGAGCTCGGAGTAGAGCATAAACGCCCCATCGGCTACGCATTATTAAGAAGGTCGGTCGAAGCCGTCCAGGCGGGTCTGGCCGCCGTCCCCGAGGGACATGCCGCGGCCCAGGCGCTCGCTGAGCCTCTCCAGGTTGGCCCTCATGTCCTGCTCCTTGCGGATGCTGGACCTCTCGAAGGCCTCGTCCACGGTGCCCTTGGCGATGAGCACGTAGACCTCCCCGTCGCTCCTCCTGCCGGTCCTGCCGCGGCGCTGGATGGTGCGGATCTCCGAGGGCACGGGCTCGTAGAAGATGACCGCGTCCGTGTTCGAGACGTCGAGGCCCTCCTCTCCGACCGACGTGGATACGAGAACGTTGGACTCCCCGCTCCTGAACCCGTCCAGGAGGGCGATCTGCTCCTTCTGCCTCAGCCCGCCCTTGGACTGGCCGATGAGCATGCTGACCTTCGCGTCGGGTATGCCGGAGATCTTGTCCACCAGCATCTCGCAGGTGTCGCGGAACTGCGCGAACACCAGGACCTTGGATCCCGGGCTGGAGGACAATGTCCTGCTCACCAGGGACATGACGCGGGAGACCTTGGGGTGCTCCACGTTGGTGCGGTCGAGGATGATCCTGACGGCGGCGTACTCCTGCCTGTTCATGATGGTCTTGGCGGCCTTGCCGCCGCGCTCCTGCTTGGACTCTTCCTCGAGCCTGTCCAGGTACTTGCGGAGCACGGTCGTCCCCTCGGACTCCACCTTGCTCACGGCCTCGAGCAGCTGGATGCAGACCTTCCCGAGGGTGAGTCCCTTGAACAGGATCCCGCTGCCGCCTGTGTCGGCGACCCTCTGCTGGATGCTGTTGCTCAGGTTGATCAGATAGCCCTTGGACGGCGGGATGTTCCTGTTCGCCAGTCCGAGGGAGCACATCTCGCCGTAGAAATGGTCGAGCATGACCTTCAGCAGGGCGGAGATGTCCTGTATGTCCTGGGGGATGGTCACCTCGATCCTGTTGACGTACGTGTCGTGGATGAACGGCGCCACGTCCGGGTCGTTCTCCGTGCGGATGTCGATCCTCCTGAGCTTCAGGTTCAGGCAGACCTCCTCGATCTTGTCGGTGCTGCTCCCCGGGGACGCGGTCATGCCGACGGACCTGGCGCCCTTCGGCACGTAGCCGGCCACCTTCACGTACGCGTAGTCCCCGCGGCCGCGGTGGGCCTCGTCGTAGATCACGAGGGAGAATCCTTCAAGGGTGTACCTCCCCGCGTCGAGGTCGTTCTCGACAGTCTGCGGCGTAGAGACGATCACGTCGCTGGACTCCACGATCCCAGCGCGCTTGGAGTCCTTCATCAGGCCGTTGAGCATCGATACGTTCGCTCCCACCAGGAATTTGGAGAACGCGTCGGCGTGCTGCTCCACCAGGGGCTTGGTCGGCGCCAGGACCAGGACCTTGCCCTTGTCCAGGTACTCCGCCGCCAGCCTCGCGGCGACGACGGTCTTCCCCAGGCCCGTGGGCAGGATCAGGAGCGTGTTCGCCCTGAGGCACTGCTCGACCATGCGGGTCTGGTATCCCCTCTCCTCGACGGTGTCCGGGGAGATGCGGGGGTGGCTTACGAAGGTCATCTGCGGACCGTGACTCCGGTGTCTGTAGAATAGGTTTCCCCATGCGGCGAGGGGACCTCAGATGTAGTATTCCGGCGCGTCCACGATGGTGACGAGGTTCTGCCTGCGGGCCTCATCGGCAAGGTCGGCGATGGTGGTGCCGTCGAGGATCTCGTCGACGGCTGCGCTGACCCTCTTCCAGAGGTCGCTGGTGACGCATTCGGACGCGCGGGGGCAGTCCTCGCCCTTGGCGCAGGGTGCCGGGGCGGTGCCGCCCTCCATGAGGCGGACGATCATGCCCGCCGTGATCTCGTGCGGGTCCATCCCGAGCCTGTAGCCGCCCTGGGGACCGCGCTCCCCCCTGACGTACCCGGCCTTGCTGAGGGCCGTGATGATCTGCTCCAGGTACTTCACGGAGATGTCCTGGCGCTTGGATATGTCCTTGATCTTCACGTTGCCGTAGGCCTCGTAAAGAGTCATGTCGACCATCATGCGCAGCGCGTAGCGGGTTCTGGTGGAGAGTTGCACGGCTTCATGGATGGCCCTGTTGGTAATAATAGTTTCACAGAAGGTTCTCCGGTTCTCTATAGGATTTCGGGTAAATTCGGCGTCCGCACGGGCGTCCAATAATTTATTATAATCCGATATGAAATGCCGATTTACGATTCCGGACGGCCGGGCCCGGCCGACGGGCCCCCTCCGGCGGTCGAAGCGATAATAGACGGGCGAGGTCTCACCCACGTCATCCGAGGCGAACACGAATGCGCGGACTCTCCGACAGGACGGCAGGATTCACCGATTCGGTGATAAGACGCATGACCCGCATCTCCAACGAGTGCGGGGCCATCAACCTCTCCCAGGGGTTCCCGGACTTCGATCCGCCCGCGGAGCTCACCGAGAGGCTCGCGGAGGTCGCCCGGGAGGGTCCGCACCAGTACGCGGTCACCTGGGGGGCCCCGAACTTCAGGGAGGCGCTCGCCGGGAAGCAGTCCCGCTTCATGGGCAGGGACATCGACCCTGACACGGAGGTCGTCGTCACCTGCGGGAGCACCGAGGCCATGATGGTCGCCATGATGACCGTCGTGAACCCCGGGGACAGGGTGGTGGTGTTCTCGCCGTTCTACGAGAACTACGGCGCGGACGCCATCCTCTCCGGGGCGGTGCCCATCTACGTGGAGCTCCGCCGGCCGGACTTCTCCTTCGACAGGGAGGAGCTGGAGGCGGCTTTCCGCCAGAATCCCAAGGCGCTGATCCTGTGCAACCCCTCGAACCCCTGCGGCAAGGTGTTCACCCGCGACGAGCTGCTGCTCATAGCGAAGCTCGCCGAGGAGTACGATACCTATGTGATAACGGACGAGGTCTACGAGCACATAGTCTACGACCCGAACGAGCACACGTACTTCGCCACGCTGCCGGGCATGTGGGAGCGCACCCTTTCGTGCTCCTCCCTGTCGAAGACGTACTCGGTCACGGGCTGGCGCGTCGGGTACATCATCGCCCCTCCTGCGATCATCGACGTCGCCCGCAAGGTCCACGACTTCCTCACGGTGGGTGCAGCCGCACCTCTCCAGGAGGCGCTCGTCACCGCGCTGGAGTTCGGGGACTCGTACTACACGGATCTCCGCGACAAGTACACAGCCAAGAGGGAGCTGTTCCTGAGGGGACTCGATGAGATCGGCATAGCCCACAACGTCCCCGAGGGCGCGTACTACGTGCTGGTGGACATCTCCGAGTACGGGTACGGGAGCGACCTGGAGTTCTGCGAGGACCTCGCCCGCAAGGTCGGCGTCGGAGCGGTCCCGGGCTCGAGCTTCTTCAGGGGCGATGTGAACAATCTTATCCGTCTTCACTATGCGAAGAACGACTCCACGCTG
>JAUNYA010000003.1 GCA_030539565.1 Thermoplasmata archaeon
TCTTCGGAGGCGCCCCCTGCAGCCAGGCCTGGTGCGACGAGATCAACGCCGACGGATACTCCGAGACCGCGAACGAGATCATCGGACTCGTCGACAAGCTCGTCGCCGAGTGATTCCAAACACCAACAGAACAAGGAGGAAAGTAAAATGGCAGCAACAAGGCCCCTCACAATCCCCGACGTCTACGACAGGTTCGTCAGGGGGAAGAAAGTCAAGGTCGAGGACTGGGACTACAAGGTCATCCCCGAGAACCTCACCGCACTCAAAGAGAAGTACAACATCAAGATCGAGGAGAACTCCATCATCCCCGAGGACAAGGAGCTCATCAACAACCTGTTCCAGGCCGGTCTCGAGATGCTCGTGACCACCGGATACTACTGCCAGGACCTGGGCCGCGTCATGCACGTGACCGAGGAGGAGGTCTGGGAGGGAATCAAGAAGACCCCGACCAAGCTCATCCTGGGAGAGGGGAAGGACATCGCCAGGTTCTACCCCAGGCACGGGAACTCCTCCGTGAAGCCCATCATCCAGGGCGGACCCACGGGATCCCCGATCTCCGAGGACGTGTTCGTGCAGATCATGCAGTCCTACGCCCAGGAGGGAATCGTCGACGACCTCGTGAACGGAGTCATGACCACCATCGAGGGCCACCCCGCGAAGTCCAAGACCCCCTACGAGATCCGCGCCACCATGGCGGAGCTAAGGGCCACGAAAGAGGCCCGTGTCAGGGCCGGAAGGCCCGGCCTCGGTGTTTAGGGACCCGAGACACCGCTCTCCGAGGCGGCACGTCTCTGCGCAGACCTCCCCAACGCGGGCCACAGGATCACCGACGCCCACGAGTGCTCCCAGCTCAACGAGCTGAAGATGGACATGACCGGACTCAACATGCTGGCCGGCTGGACCACCGTCGGAGACACCATCATGATCGAGCAGATGCCCATCCTCGGTGGATACACCGGAGGAGTCGAGGAGACCGCCATCTGCGACGTTGCGACCACACTCGGTTCCTTCGCCTGCTTCAGCGGAAACTTCCACCTCGACGGACCCATCCACATCAGGTGGGGAACCACGATGGCCAGGGGAACCCTCCAGGTCGCTGCCCACGCCGCTGCCGCCATCGACGCCAACACCGACCTGCTCCTCGCCAACCAGTACTACCCCATCGCCGGCCCCTGCACCGAGATGTGCCTGCTGGAGACCGCCGCCCAGGCGATCACCGACACCGCGTCCGGAAGGGAGCTCCTGTCCGGATCCGCCGCCGCCAAGGGTGTCGTCCAGGACAAGACCACCGGAATGGAGGCCAGGATCATGGGAGACGCCGCCATCGCGACCGCCGGCATGAAGATCTCCGACGTCAACGAGATCCTGAACAAGCTGGTCCCGTCCTACGAGGCGCACTACACCGACGCGCCCCAGGGCAAGACCTTCCAGGAGTGCTACGACGTCAAGACCGTCAAGCCCACCCAGGAGTACCTGGACGTGTACGACAAGGCCGTCGCCTCCCTCAGGGATCTCGGCCTCGACATCAAGCACTGAAGGCAACGAGAACTGTTCCTTGAAAACCACTTAGCCGCCCCTCCGGGGGCGGTCCTCCGCCCCGGTACCTTTGCTGTTTTCCTCGCCGGGGCGGCCTCACGCATTCTGATTTCACCGGGACGAGAGCCTCTGGCAGAGGAGAACGAACTCCGCCGGATTAGACGGGGCCTCGCCGCTGGACCTTATTATCTGGAACCCGCCCTCCGCGTAGTGGTTCATGAGTGCGCGGCCCTCCTCGCTGAAACCCTCGGCTGCGTCGGTGAGCCTGGTGAAGAGGTCTGTGATCGTGTCCCTGGAGTAGCCGATGCCGCGGCGCTCGATCTCGGACGAGACGAGGGCGGCCGCCATCTCCCCCATGACGCCGTTGTACGGGCGGTCCACGGTCTTGGAGAACTCGACGGTCCTGGCCTCGGAGGAGACGCGGCGGTTCGACATGCCGGTCATGGCGCACATGTAATAGTAATCCCAGAGCGAGAACCCGGCGCCCTTCCACCCGTCGGCGACGCTCTTGTAGAGCGCCCTGGAGTCGCGGGATATGCGGTACGTCATCGCTCCGCCTCCCTGAATTCCATGAGGGCGTCCAGCTCCCCGGACGGGTCGGTGACCACGAGCGCCGGCGAACCGTGCGACATGCCGGAGACCGCCGCCAGGTAGAGCGCGTTGACTGTGGCCGACCCGACGTCGGAGTACAGCTCGGCCACCGAGTCCCCGGAGATCCTGAAGGGCTCGTTGACGTCGTAGGACCTGAACGCCCCGTTGACGGTCTCCGCGCCGGAGACCCTCAGGGCGGATACTACCATGTCGCGCGCATCCGCGAGTATCTCCTCGAGGACGGCGGCCCTCTTCTGCATCTCCTGGCCCTTGATCGATGCGTCCAGATCCCTCCTGGCCTCCTGTATGGCGGCCCTGCACGCCGCGAGGTTGTTGTGCGGATCGTAATCGGAGCCGGGGCGGGTTATCATGTCGATCTCCATCTTCAGAGCCGCGGCCTCGTTGTTGTAGTAGGTGACCTGCGTCAGCGGGTCGGACACGCCGGCGGGGGCGTCCTCCTCGAGGCGCATGAGCTGCGGGGAGCGCTGGACGTCCCCGACGGTCTCCCTGACGGACCTTATGACCCCGTACGGGTGCCTAACGGACAGGCCGCTGAGCACCTCGGATACGTGGATGCGGGAGCGGACGTCCATGTCCCTTCCGCAGATGCACTTGCTGTTGTACTCCAGCGCCCTCAGGTAGCCGGGCATGCTGCTGACCGGGTGGTCGATCCTCTGGATGTGGCTCTGGAGCGTGCTGATGGAATCGAAGAGCGGGGCGGAGAACAGGACGGGGTTGGTCAGCGGGTACACCGCATCGCCCATGGCGGACGAGTCCTCCGGAGTCATAGCGGCCAGACGATCCGCGACCACGGAGCGGGCGGCCTCGCCGACCCTGCCGACGGCGGCCATCTTCTCGTCCATGAGGTACTCCTGCCTGGTGAGGAGCTCTCCGCGGATCTCCTTGAGCTCGATCTCGTCGAAGCGGTGCCTGTTCAGTGCGGTCTGGAGCCTGGCGGAGCGCCCGGCCGGATACCTCCCGTTCTTGCCGGTCTCGGCGGCTACCACCTCGGAAAGCCTGGCCGAGGTCTCGTCGAAGGCGCCGATGCGCACCGGCCCCTCGAGGACCGCGCGCTCCGCATCGCTTCCGAAGACCCTGCGACCGAGGTCGCCGACGTCCAGGAAGGCGTTGCGGGCCGGACCGGGATGCTGATCGATGGAGCAGGCCCCCGAATCGGGGTCCATCGAGATACGTGCCCTGCGGGAACCGTCCAGCTCCAGATCGACGACCGTTCCGCCGGAGCCGCAGACCGACCTGGCGTCGGAGGGGTCCGGGTCGTCGCCGGACAGGACGGACCGGATGATCCTCGAAAGACGGTCGCCTCCGGGCCCGCGGATAACCACGAGCCTCCCGGAGCCGACGGCGACGCTCCATACCGAGAGTCCGTCGGATACGCCGTCGGCCTCGATCTTCCTGATCCGAGAGTCCAAGCATATCACCGGTCATGGTATCGATGAGCGATAGGAAGTCTTCGTCCAGGCAGTTGCCGGCCGCGACGTTCCCGACGAGAGCCGCCAGTGGTGCCACGAAATCCTCGTCCTGCCCGTGGGATGCGCACGATGCTGATATGGCGTCAAGGAAAAGGGACCGCAGATCGCGGTCTCCGGGCACATCCTCCATGGTTCCGAATCCTAGCTGGACGGTTTATAGTTTGCCACAGCCACATCGGCCGAAATGCAGGACGTTTCCGAAGAGTGGTCCTGTGTCTCGGAAACCACATCGAAATCTTATAAAACGCACGCGCACGCGCGTTTTAGGCCAGCAATCTTCCCGATACGAGGTATGTCCAGCGATTGTCTTAAGTACCATCCCGAGAAATCCAAATCGGATGACTGCCAAGAGGTACGTGGACATCTACGAAGCGTACGACCGCTTCTTCGAGGGGGAGAGGATCAGGGAGGACCAGTGGGACTACACTGTCGTCCCGAACAACGCCTCCCAGATGAAGGAGAAGTATGGCATCAAGTTCTCCAAGGACATCATCCCGACGGACGAGGACCTCTGCGAGCGCCTCTTCCTGGCCGGTCTCGAGATGCTCCTCGTCACCGGATTCTACAACACCGACCTCGGGCGCGTCATGAGGATCAGCGAGGACGAGCTGTTCGAGGGCCTCAAGATGGCCCCGCAGAAGCTCAAGCTCGGATCCGGGAAGGACGAGCGCGAGTGCGTGGCCAGGCGTGGCAACGACAGCCGCAAGCCCATCATCCAGGGCGGCCCCACCGGAGCTCCCGTCTCGGAGGGCATGTTCGTCCCCGTGATACGCTCCTACGCCCAGGAGCCCGTCGTCGACACCATCGTCAGCGGTGTCCTGAACACCGTGAACAACCACGCCGCTACGACCAACACGCCATGGGAGATCCGTGCGACGATGGCGGAGATCAGGTACGTCCGCGAGGCGTGCCTCATGTCGCAGCGCCCCGGGATGTGCATATAGGGACCCCAGACCCCGCTGTCCGCGGCGGGGAGGATCTCGTCGGACCTGACGCAGTACGGGATGAAGCCCTTCGACGCCCACGAGGTCTCGCAGCTCAACGAGATGAAGATGGACATGGCCGGCCTCAACATGCTTGCAGGCTGGGGCGCCAACGGCGACATCGTCATGATGGAGCAGATGCCCATCTTCGGCGGCTACGTCGGCGGAGTCGAGGAGACCGCGATCTGCGACGTCGCCACCATGATCGCGTCGTTCGCCATCTTCGACTGCGACATCCACCTGGACGGGCCGATCCATATCAGGTGGGGCACCACATCCACCAGGGAGACCCTGCAGATTGCCGCCCACGCTGCAGCGGCGCTCGACCAGAACACCGACTTCCTGCTCGCGAACCAGTACTACACCCTGGCGGGACCGTGCACGCAGATGTGCCTGCTCGAGATCGCCGCCCAGGCGATGACCGACACCGCGTCGGGGAGGGAGCTGCTCTCCGGAGTGGCATCCGCCAAGGGGGTCGCCCAGAACATGACCACCGGCATGGAGGCCAGGATGATGGGCGAGGTCTCGCTCGCCACCTGCGGCATGGACGTCGCGGATGTCAACCCGGTCATCGACAGGGTGGTCGGCCTCTACGAGAGGGACTTCGGGCACGCGCCCCAAGGCAAGCGCTTCCAGGACTGCTACGACGTCAAGGAGCTGGAGCCCACCGACGAGTACGTCGACCTCTACGACCAGACGATCGACCTTCTCGGCAACTGCGGCCTCGACATGTGAGTTCAGGCTTCCGGATCGTCGGACACCAGGTTCAGCCCGACGACGCCTCCGACTATCAGCGCGATGCACGCCCATCCGGCCAGATTCAGCGTGTCATCGAAAGCGAGAACGCCCACCAGCACTGATCCGACCGCGCCGATCCCGACCCAGACCGCATAGCAAGGCCCCGTCGGGAGTCCCGCGCGGAACCCCATGTTGAGCAGGTACATGCTCACCGCCAGGAAGGCCAGCATCAGCACGACGTAGAGGATGTCGGTGAACCCGTCGGACATCTTCATGAAGGTGGCCCAGGCGGTCTCTGCGACCCCTCCGGCAAGCACCCACATCCATCCGCGGTTCATTGCGAAGCCCCCGCGAAAAGCTCGAGCCCGACCACTCCGGCCAGGATCATGCCGACGAACACCATCTTCAGCGCCCCGACCCTCTCCCCGTACAGCAGGTACCCGGCAATCATCGTGCAGACCGCACCGATGCCCGTCCAGACGGCATACGCCACTCCGACGGACATGGTCTTCATGCCCATGCCCATCAGGCAGGGGCTGAGGACGGCGAAGAACACTGCGGCCAACCCCCATGCGAGGGTGCGCCTCTCGTCGAACCTCTTGAGTGCGACGACCCACACGGGCTCCAGGAGCCCGCCGGCGACAACCCAGAGAATGGCCGCGTCCATGGATGCGCCATGCCCCGCGCGTTTATAACATGGACTGTCCGCCGACAGTCGGGTCCGCAGGACCTCGATGGGGTGATGTCCAGCATGCCAGTCGCATCCTCAATCATATAAGGCTTACCTAACAAGTATAAATCCCCGTTCGTTGATTCACGTGGTAATGACGACAGGCAACCGCGAGGACTACCTCATCAACATCTTGAGGCTCACCGAGGGCGACGGAGTGGCCAAGACCACCGAGCTCGCCTCATACATGGGGGTGTCTCCCGCGAGCGTTAGCGAGATGATCAAGGTCCTGGCCAAGGAGGGACTCGTCGACTACGAGAAGTACAAAGGCGTCTCCCTGACCGAGAAGGGCCTGACCTACGCGCGCCAGCTCCGCAAGAAGCACCATGTCGTCGAGCGCTTCCTGACGGACTACCTCAACGTGGACCACAAGACCGCCCACGAGGAGGCCTGCCGCATGGAGCACGCGATCTCGGACGAGTCCGCCATCAAGATGTGCCATATGATGGGCACGCCGGTGGACGTCGACTGCCAGAGCTGCGTCACGCCATGCAAGGCCGTGTCCGAGGGGATCATGAACATCCTGCCCCTCAACAAGCTCTCCCAGGCCCAGTCCGGGAAGATTTCTCACATAAAGTCCGACGACGCCGAGGTCGTCAAGAAGCTGATCTCCATGGGATTCGTCCCCGGGAGGGAGATCTCGATCGAGGCGATCCTGTCCGACGGCGGACCCCGCGTCGCCCGCATCGGCGAGGCCACCATGGCCCTGGACTACAGGCTTGCATCCTGCATCTTCGTCGACGTCGCCGCCACCGAGAACTGATCCCCGGCGATGCCCGCGCGGGCACCGAACGATATTAACCCTGAAGTGGATTGAGGGTTCATGACAGTCAGAAGCTCCGTCCCCGCCGGCGCGACCGTCGTGACCTGCCCCATGGCCAGGGACGACTGCTCCGTCACGGGTTTCCTTCTCGAGAAGCAGGGCGAATCGGTCCTATTCGAGAACCTCGAGGGCGGGAAGGCCCTCGGAAACAGGTTCTCCACCAGGGAGAAGATGGCCGCGGCCCTCAACATCCCTAAAGACGGCATAGTCAACCACATCCTCGACGCCGTCTCCCACCCCAAGGCCTGCCAGGTCGTCGACGACCCCGAGTTCAGGCAGGTGGAGATGGAGGTGGACCTCACCAAGCTGCCCATCCCCAAGTACTTCCCCGAGGACGGCGGACGCTACATCACATCCGGAGTCATCGTCACCGAGTACAACGGCATCAAGAACGTGTCGTTCCACAGGATGATGATCATGGGCCCGAAGCAGATCGCGGTCAGGCTCGTGCCCAGGCACCTGTTCACCATCCACAGGATGGCCAAGGAGAAGGGCGAGGAGCTGAAGGTCTCAATCTGCATCGGCGCCCAGGCCGAGGTGCTGCTCGCCGCCGCCACGTCGATGGACTTCGGCGCCGACGAGCTCGAGGTGGCCTCCGCGATACACACCGCCGGACACGGCACCCCCCTGAGGGTCGGCCGCTGCGACAACGGCCTGCTGGTCCCCGCGGACACGGACTACGTGTTCGAGGGCAGGATCACCCTGGAGGAGACCAAGGAGGGGCCGTTCGTGGACATCACCGGCACCTACGACTTCGAGCGCCAGCAGCCCGTCATCGCCATCGACAGGATATGGAGCTGCAGGGACCCGATCATGCACCTCCTCCTGCCCGGGGGATGGGAGCACTACCTCCTGATGGGCCTCCCGAGGGAGCCCATGATCCTCCGCGCGGTCCGCCAGGCCGTGCCCGGCGTGAGGAACGTCAGGCTCACCGAGGGCGGATGCTGCTGGCTGAACGGCGTCGTCTCCATCAAGAAGAACAAGGAGGGCGACGGAGTCAACGCGGGAATGGCCGCGCTGTCCGGGCACACCTCGATGAAGCAGGTCATCGTCGTCGACGAGGACATCGACATCTTCGACGACCGCGAGGTCGAGTGGGCGGTCGCCACCAGGATGCAGGCGGACCGCATCGTCAGGATCCCCGGCGCCGCCGGATCGTCCCTGGACCCCAGCTCCCACGGGAGCACCACGTGGAAGGTCGTCTACGACGCCACGATACCGCTGAAGGCCGACCTCTCCCTCTACAGGAAGGCCAGGCTCGAGTGACGGCTCACCCGTCAAAAAACCCCTTACGCGCTCACTCGGGCGCGGATTCCGCCGTCTCCCCCACGTTCTGCATGAGGAGGCGGCCCTTGTCCGTCAGCACGAGGACGTCGTCGACGTACTCCATGTACCCGATGGTCATGATCGTGTGGACGGACCTGTTGGCGAGGTAGTCCTTCTCCACCTGCTCGCGGGTCCAGCCCTCGTACTTGCGGACGTCCCTCTGGAGGGACGACACGTAGCGGGGGCGATCCCTTTGGTTTCCCGCATTGCTGCGGCGCGAGCGGAAGAACATAAGTTTCACACCGTCCGATACGTTCCTAGTATATAATTTTAGTATACACCTGACCTCTTTACAACCAGCGATACAGATGAGCCAGACGACTGAATCTATATTCTTATTACCTTAATCCTAGCGGAAAGGTATGAATGCCTGCCGAAAAAGCGGGTTCTTAGTTTCCTAGACCGTATACACGCCTTCCTCCGGTTATATCGTATGAGCGCGACACCCCCTCTGCACCGCCCTTCCGCGGTGCGGAGACAGGATAAGATGAACAAGACCACTCTGGCGGTCTGCATGGTCATGCTGGTGCTCTGCATGACCGTGGCCGCCGACATGGCCGGGGACAGGCAGGTCAACGCGGTGAGCGAATTCACCGACACGGGCCTGGACGTCTCCGGCGTGAGCAACAGGAGCACGACAAGCTTCGCAGAGGAAACGTACTACGTGGTGAAATCCCTCTCGGGGAACGATTTCACCGGCCAGTCGCTCAGCTACACCCGCGTGATCGTGGACTGCGCCGAGATCCCCGCCGGGGCCTTCTCCAAATCGACGATCAAGGAGCTCGTCCTCACCGACACCGTGGAGACGATATGCGAGGGCGCGTTCACGGACTGCACCTCGCTCGCCTCGATATCGAAGGTCGGCAACACAGACATCGTCATCGAGGCCGGCGCGTTCACCGGATGCACCGGTCTGAAGCTGATCGACGCGAGGACCTACGGAGAGATACGGGACGGGGCCTTCCCCGACGACTGCTCCGCCTACGTCCTGGTGGACGACTCCAGGATACCCGAGATCTCCACCGGGGGCACCGTCATGATGGAGGTCCTCGGATCCGACGTCAGCTTCATCGGCTGGGAGACCAACTACGTGCGCGTCGTCTACATCGGCTACGGGGCCCTGAAGGGGACCTTCGAGGACGGTACCGACACATCGCAGTCGTCCAGCGTCAAGACCTACGGCGAGATATACCGCTTCAACGTGAGCAGCGGGATGTCCGTGACCATCGACTACAGGACGGCCTCGGTGTCCTACGGGGGAGTGTTCGGCCTGGAGGACGAGGTCCTCGTGATGGACCAGTTCGAGGTCGACCTCGCGACGCCCCCCGAGGGGGCCATCGGCGTGACGTTCTACGGCTGGAACACCGATTCCGGAGCGGGGCTCGGGACCTCCCTGAGCCGCAGCGAGCTGGCCGCCCTGAGCTACGGCCCCCTCACCCTGGTGCCTAGCATCGGGAGCTTCACCGTGACGTTCGCGTTCTCGGAGCTTCCGGAGAGCGAGACCGTCCCGACGATGTCGTCGCAGAACAGCACCTACGGGAGCACGTACCCGACATGCAAGAGCACCGAGCACTACAACTTCGCCGGATGGTCCGTCGAGGGATACGACGAGCCGTTCCAGGCCGGGGACACCATAGTCCTGTACGCGGCCCACACCGCCACGGCCGTCTGGGAGCCCAAATCCCACAGCGCGTACTGCGTCACGTACCTCAACGTGGACGGCACCGTCGCCGGCACCTCGGAGACCGTCGGATACGGACAGGCCGTGACGATAGGCGACATCGCCCCCGCAGACGAGACCGCGACGCAGATGCTGGACGGATGGAGCGACGGCTCCTCGTCGGACCTGCTCCGCTCCGGGGACTCCGTCGTCCTCGAGGACGACCTGTCGCTCACCCCCGTCCTCAGGGACAGGGCCGCGTACGACATCAGGTTCCTGGACGGGGAGACACTGCTGCACGAGTCTACGGCCTACGAGGGGCTGGACTTCGCCATCGACGCGGAGGACCCCTCGTCGGACGGCAAATCGTTCTCCGGATGGGAGCTGGCCGGGCACGACGGGCTCCTGAAGGCGGGTGACACGATTTCCGTCACGGCGGACGCCGACCTCACCGCCTCGTGGAGCGAGATCGTCTACCGCACCGTGAAGTACGTCTCCGACGGGACGACCGTGTCGCAGACGCAGGTCGCCGACGGGACGGAGGTGACGGTCGCCGCCGCGGTCGAGAAGGACGGCTACACATTCAAGGGCTGGAGCGACGGCGTGAACACGCATGACGCGGGAAGCTCCGTCACGATCTCCGCGGACACGGTGTTCAGCGCCGTGTGGGAGAGGCTTCCGACGTACACCGTCACATTCCACCTCGCGGACGGGACCACGAAAGCGGTCTCGGACACCTCCGGAGAAGAGGTGACGGCGCTCTCCTCCGCAGGCACGAAGGACGGATACTCCCTGTCGGGATGGTCGACAACGTCTACGGGCAGCGTGGAGTACGCGGCAGGCTCGTCCATCGTCCTGACCAAGAGCATCGACCTCTACCCCGTATGGACGAAACTGGCAACCTACACCCTGACATTCCACCTCGCGGACGGGACGACGTCGGAGGTTTCGGGAACGGCAGGGAAGGAGGTGACCGTGCTCTCGTCCGCGGGGACGAAGGACGGATACGCCCTCTCCGGATGGTCGACCACGGCGACCGGAACCGTCGAGTACGCCATAGGCTCGAAGATCGTCCTCTCCAAGAGCATGGACCTCTACCCCGTATGGGAGGAGCCCACCAGGTACACGGTGACGTTCCATCTCGCCGACGGGACCACGACGACCGCGTCCGGGACTACCGGGGAAGAGGTCGCAGTGCCCTCCTCCGCGGGGACGAAGGACGGCTACGAGCTCTCGGGCTGGTCGATGTCGTCCACAGGATCGGTCGAGTACGCCGTCGGCTCGACGGTGGTCCTCAGCAAGAACCTGGACCTCTACCCCGTCTGGAAGGCGGTCGAGAATGAGGAGCAGACCCCCGAGGACGATGACGACGGGGATGGCGACACGGAGTCAGGGAATTCCGGATGGATCACCCTGGACGACTTCTCGAACCGCCTGTCGAACCTCTCCGACACCGAGAAGGCCATCACGATGGGGGCCGTCGCCGCGACCATCGTGGCCCTGATGCTCGCCGTGCTCAGGCGTAGCTGAAATATAGGCCCCAAGCCTAGTCCCCCGGGAGAACCATGGGTGCTATACGTCTCGGGAAGAACCACCTAAGGTGGTGCCGCAAATGCAACCTCCCCATTCTGGAGTCCAAGGACTGCCCGGTGTGCGGGGGTCAGACCGAGGAGATGGTGCTCACTCCCCCGGGGGACGCCAGGCCGGCGTTCCCCTACGACATCGAGATGATCAGGGCCCTGGTCGACATGGACTACGGCCCCGGGTCCGGCGAGGCCCTCCTCCCGGAGGGCCACGTCGTCATCCTCAGCAAGGCGCCCGCCCTCGACCGCATGGACGAGGTCGTGGTGGACGGCGACATCGTCGCATCCGTCCGCTTCGACATGGGCGTCGGCTGGAAGGTCATCCTCAGGATGCAGGGGGGCTACCGCCTGGCCAAGGTGGCCACCAAGGGATGGGTGATCTGCGATCCGGGGGCGATCAAGTTCGTCCAGGAGAGCAAGAACCTCATGGCACCGGGCGTGACCGACGCGGACCCCGGGATCGAAGAGGGCGACGAGGTGCTCGTGCTGTCCCCCGAGAGGGAGCTGGTGTCCACCGGCATGGCCAGGATGACCGGCCCCCAGATGGTCGCCGAGTCTAAGGGCGTCGCGGTCAAGACCAGGTGGTACAAGCCCGAGGAGTACAAACCATCGGACATCGCCCGCACCTGGGACGACGTCGTCGAGGCGAACAGGCAGGTCATGGAGAAGAGGATCACCGAGGCGACCGGTTTCATCAGGAACACCATCGCCAAGAACGACCTCCCCGCGATCGTGTCTTTCTCAGGCGGCAAGGACAGCCTGTGCACCCTCCTGCTGACGATCGACGCCGGCCTCAGCCTCCCTGTGCTCTTCGTGGACACCGGGCTGGAGCTGGACGAGACCGTGGCCCACGTCCACGACGTGTGCGAGAGGCACAACCTGAAGCTCATAGAGGAGCACGCCCCCGCGGACGCGTTCTTCGGCAACCTGGTGTACTTCGGCCCCCCGGCCAAGGACTACAGGTGGTGCTGCAAGACCAACAAGCTCGGACCCACCGTCGGGGCGATCAACAAGAACTTCCCCAACGGGGTGCTCTCGTTCATCGGCCAGAGGAAGTACGAGTCGGAGGCACGCAACGCCAAGCCCCGCATCTGGAGGAACCCCTGGACGCCCGGGCAGCTCGGGGCGTCCCCGATCCAGAACTGGTGCGCGATGCACGTCTGGACGTACATCTTCATGAAAAAGGAGCCCTACAACGTGTGGTACTCCCGCGGCCTCGACAGGATCGGCTGCTTCCTGTGCCCCGCGTCCGACCTGGCGGAGTTCGAGATGATCTCCGGCAAGAGCGGCAGGTGGGCCCAGTGGGACGAGTACCTCGACAGATACATGGCCGACCGCGGGCTCCCGCCCGAGTGGAAGGAGTACGGCCTGTGGAGGTGGAAGAACGCCCCCAAGTCCATCCGCGAGGAGGTCAGCAGGGTCACCGGCAAGGGCGTCGCCGAGCTCACGAAGCAGACCAAGGTCCCCGAGACGGGACCGCTCACCATCAAGGTGCAGGACGGGTTCAGTCCGTGCACCATGGGGTACAGCGTGGAGGCGGCCCTCTCCAGGCCGATCGACCTGAAGGCCGTGGAACCGTTCTGCCACGCGCTGGCCTGGGTGCTGGACATGGACCCGGACGGCGAGTACATCAACGCCGGCTTCACCACCATATACAGGGAGGGCTCCATCATCGCCAAGGCGAACGTGGAGAACGATGCCAGGCAGCACATAGACCACGCGTTCCAGGTCATCGTCCGCGCCGAGCAGTGCGTCGGCTGCGGGCTCTGCGCCACCAGGTGCGACCCCGGGGCGCTCTACATGGAGAACGGCAGGGTCAGGATACACGAGGACGACTGCGTCTTCTGCAGGGACTGCTTCGGCCCCTGCCCGTCCGTGGACTTCGCCAGAGACAACGACGAGGGATTCGACCAATGAAGCAGATCGACTACGACATCGACCCTGACGACCTGGCGGCCGCCATGGCGCTGGACCCGGCCATCGTCGACGAGGAGGACGCCCGGAAGTTCCACACCGGGCTGCAGGCGGTCAGCATGTACAGGCTGAGCCACAGGCTCTGGCTGGAGGGCAGGAAGCTCGAGGCCAGGGAGATCAACTACGTGGCGCACCAGATGACCGGCTGCGACATCCACCCCGCCGCGGAGATCGGCAAGAGGTTCTTCGTGGACCACGCCACGGGCGTCGTCATCGGGGAGACCGCCATCATCGGGGACGACGTGATGATCTACCAGGGAGTCACCCTCGGAGGGGTCTCCACCAGCAAGGGCAAGAGGCACCCCACCATCGGCAACCACGTGGTCATCGGCGCCAACGCGTCGGTGCTCGGGGACATCACCATCGGGAACAACGTGCGCATCGGCGCGGGATCCGTCGTCCTGAAGGACGTGCCGGACGACTGCACCGTCGTGGGCATCCCCGGGAAGGTCGTCAAGAAGGCCGGGATAAAGTGCGTCGGGGACGAGCTCATGCACAACGAGCTGCCCGACCCGGAGAAGGACAGGATAGCCCAGCTCGAGCGCGAGATCTCGATGCTCAGGGCCCAGCTCGCCACGCTCGAGAAGAAGCTCGACGACTGAAGTTCCGACAACCTTAAACCGCTTGTCTGGGTCATTGCGGATTCCGACCTTCTCAAGCGTTTCCTTTTTCTATCTGAAAGGCATCGCCCGCCGATTAGATGGCACTCCGCATCCATAACACTCTCACCGACTCGGTTGAGGAATTCAGGCCTTTGGAACCCGGAAGGGTCAAGATGTACGTCTGCGGGGTCACCGTCTACGACGACATCCACATGGGCCATGCTAGGAGCATCATCGTCTTCGACACAGTGGCGCGCTACCTCCGCTACATCGGCTACGACGTCCAGCTGGTCACCAACTTCACGGACGTCGACGACAAGATCATCGTCCGCGCCGCCAAGGAGGGCGTCGAGCCCCTGGAGCTGTCCAGGAGGTACATCGACCGCTACTTCGAGGACATCAAGAAGCTCCACGTCACCGGCGCGTCCTGCTACCCCAAGGCGAGCGAGAGCATCGGCGACATCATCGAGATGGTCGGGAAGATCATCGACAACGGCTACGGGTACGTGGCTCCGGACGGTAGCGTCTACTTCGACGTCTCCGAGGTGAAGGACTACGGCAGGCTGACCAACCAGAAGGTCGACCAGCTCCAGTCCTCCGGCAGGATCGCCGACGACCCCAACAAGAGGGGACCGCTGGACTTCGCCCTCTGGAAGGCCGCCAAGCCCGGCGAGATCTCCTGGGACTCCCCCTGGGGCCCCGGCAGGCCGGGATGGCACATCGAGTGCTCCGCCATGATCTACAGGAACATGGGCGAGCAGATCGACATCCACGGCGGCGGGAACGACCTCATCTTCCCGCACCACGAGGACGAGATCCTACAGACGGAAGCCGTCACCGGACGCCCCCTGGCCAACTACTGGATGCACAACGGCATGCTGCAGGTCAAGGGCCACGGGATGAGCAAGGAGGAGAAGATGTCCAAGTCGCTCGGCAACTTCTTCACCGTCAGCGACGTCCTTCAGAAGTTCGACGGCCGCACCGTGCGCTTCTACTTCCTCAACACCCACTACATGAGCCCCCTGGTCTACGGGGAGGACATGCTCCAGGAGGCCGATGCCGCCAGGGGCAGGCTCGTCAACAACTACCGCGAGCTGCAGTCCTACGCGAAGACCGCCCCGGACGGGGAGTCCGCCGCGGACCTCGTCGACGGCTACCGCGCCAGGTTCCGCGAGGCCATGGACGAGGACTTCAACACCCGCGAGGCCATCGGCGTCATGTTCGAGATGGCCAGGGCCTCCAACAAGGCGATGGCCGACGGCACCATGTCCAAGCAGGCCGCCCTGGAGCAGATCGCCCTGATCCGCGAGTTCGACGGCATCATCGGCATCATGCCCGAGGACTCCGACGACGACTCGATGGACGACGTCATGTCCATCCTCATAGACCTGCGCAAGGAGCTGCGCGCCAGGAAGATGTACGATCTGTCCGACCTCATTCGCGACCGCCTCAAGGAGGCAGGCATCGTGCTGGAGGACTCGGCGGAGGGCGCCAAATGGAAGAGGGCCTGACCAGGAAGGCGGAGCTGATACGCGGAGGGGGCGTGCGCCTCCCCGAGGGATACCAGCTCCCCTGCCGCATCTCCCATTCCATCGCCGGCCCGTGCGCCGGGAGGGAGGCGGCCGTGTTCGCCTTCGGCGGATTCAGGGTGAAGAAGCCCGTGTCCCGCGACGAGGGGGAGTTCGAGCTCCGCGTGGCGGAGGACGGCTCCCTGTCGATGTACAGGGGCGGGGAGGTCTTCCTGGAGTCCGTCCAGGTCCAGCCAGTCGTGCGCCACTGCCCCGAGCAGGCCGTGTTCTGCCTCGACACCCGCAGCATCCACCGCAGGGCGTTCTCCACCCACCCGGAGGACCTCCTGGCCGAGGGGAAGCCCCTGACGGTCGACCGCATCATGGCGATGATCTCCGAGTCGGCCGCGGAGGCCAAGGTCAAATCCGTCTCGTTCACCAGCGGCGTCTCGGATACCGTGGACGCCACTGTGGACCGCATCTGCGAGGCCGTGGCCGCGGTGCGGGAATCGTACCCCAAGATGACCATCGGCGTGGAGGCCTATGTGGAGCAGGCTGAGCAGATCGCCAGGCTCAGGGAGGCCGGGTCCAACGAGATCAAGATCAACGTGGATTGCGCCCGCCCGGACATCCACGAGAGGATGTGCCCCGACACCGACTACGAGACGGCGTTCTCGATGCTGAAGGAGGCCAACCAGTACTACAAGAAGGGCAAGCTGGCCTCCAACGTGATCTACGGGCTCGGGGAGACCGACCAGGACATCGACATGGTCCTGGAGAGGCTCTGCCGCATGAACGTGCTGCCCGTCCTCAGGATGGTCCGCATGAACGATTTCAACAGGGAGCGCCTGATCGGGGCCGGAGCCCCGGCGGAGCCCCCCACGGTCCTAAGGACCCTCTTCCTGTCCAGCCTGCAGAAAAGCGCCATGAAGCGCCACGGCCTGAACCCCGAGCGCTTCCACTGCATGTGCTTCTCCTGCCAGTGCTGCGACCTCGTGCCCTTCACCGATTTCTGATCCTGGAGCGCGCGCGGTCCAGGAGCTGGCATGACTTGCAGCTGTCCCCCACCGTCGGCTCGCCGCATCTGGGGCACGGGTGCAGGTCCGACCTCGGGAGGTCCTTCCAGAGCATCGGGCGGATCGCGTCGAAGGACGACAGTATCCCGTACCTGGCGCCGGGCGACCTATCCTCCAGTCCGTCTATGACGTCGCGGTACTGGTTGCGGAGGGCCGCCTCCCAGTAGGGGCACGTCCCGTCCCAGAACTCTGTCCCGGACAGTATCGCGTAGAGCAGCGTCTCCTTCTCCGGGATCTCCCTCAGGGGCATGAAGCGGGGGACCAGGCCTGGCATAACGGTCTGGTGCGGAGCCATGCGCGCAAGACGGTCCACATCCCCGCGGACGAAGTTCATCATCACCGACTGGGCGGTGTCGTCCAGGTTGTGGCCGGTGGCGAGGAACCTGGCGCCGATGTCGCGGGCCTCGCCGTTCATGAGCATCCTGCGGAACACGCCGCAGTACGTGCACGGCGAACTGTCGCCGCACACGGGCGCGACCTCGTCCATGGTGACCCCGAGCTCCGAGAAGGAGCGCAGGTGGAACCCCACATCGTTGGCGTCGCAGAAGCGACGGACGATGTCCACGCTCGGCGGGCGGTATCCGTCTATCCCCTCGTCTATCGTGATGGCGTGGACCTCCACGCCGTTCCTCTCGTTGAACACGGAGGACAGCAGCCTCAGGGCGACCATGCTGTCCTTTCCCCCGGACACCGCCACGGCTATCCTGTCGCCGCGGTGCACGTCGATCTGCTTGCGGATCTCCCTCTTCACCCGGCGCTCCACGTAGCTCATGAAGTGCTCGGGGCACAGGTGCGTGCCGTTGTAGCGGACGAACGTCGCCGCCTCGCGCCCGCAGATGTCGCAGGCCGTCATCGCGGTCTCCGTAGTCCAGGAGGGACTCCATCTTCTCCGCCAGCACCTTCGAGGGGATGTCCGGCAGCGAGATCATCGCGGTCCTGCCGGAGCTGTCGTTGGTCACCGTCACGCGGATCACGCCGATCTTGTCCAGGTCCTGGAGGTACGTCCAGAACTGGGTGTGCTTCCTCGCCGGGACGCCGTACTCCTCGCACACTATGGCATAGGTCTTCTCGGCCGCCGCGGAGGGGATCGATAGGTTCTTCTTCATCGCCCTAGCGATCGCCAGGAGGACGATCATCCTGTTCACGTCCAGGGACCTGAGCTTCGAGTCGGAAACGGAGCTGTATATCATGGCCTTGGCGGCCCTGACGTGCTCGGTGGTGACCTCGCCCTCGTCGTCGTCCTCGGCTATGTTGGCGGCCCTGTCCAGGAGCTCTATGGCCATCCTGGCGTCCCCGTACTCGGAGGACTCCTCCGCTATGAGGTCGAGGGAGTCGTCGGAGTACGTCCCGGGGAACAGCGCCTCCTCCGCGCGGGCCGCGACTATCTCGCGGAGCTCCGAGCGGCTGTAGCGGTTGAACTTGACGGTGTTGGACCTGCGGAACGTGGACATCGAGGCCTCGTCCAGCAGGGACTCCACGGCCTCCTGGGAGATCATGATGAGCGACACGGGGGCGGTCTGTCCGGTGCGTGCGCGGGTGAGCTGGTAGACGATGTCGGTGGACCCGCGCTTAAGCAGGACGTCCACCTCATCCAGTATAACAACGAGTCCGCGGCTGTTTCCCGCGAGATGCTGGGCGAGCACGCGTGCCATCTCCTCTGTGGAGAACCCGCGCTCCGGGAACCCGCGGTCGTAGTGGCGGATGATCTGCAGTAGCGTCCCCGCCTCGGAGGAGTTCCTGCAGTTCACGTAGACAGTGTCGACGGGCCTGCCGTGCTCCGAGAGATACACGGCCATGTCGTCGCAGAACCTGCGGGCCGTCGCCGTCTTCCCCGTCCCGACGCCCCCGGTGAGGAACGCGGAGCACGAGCGTCCGTCCGTCGCCAGCGGACGGAACAGCGTCTCGAGCCTGGACATCTGGTCCTCGCGGTGGACGAGCGCCTTCGGTACGTACCCGTAGTCCAGCTTGGACCCGTCGCGGATGATGGAGGACTTCCTGTCGAACATGTCAGTTCCTGCTGCAGCGTATGAGCCCCGAGCACGGGACCACGTCGATGCCGTTCCGCTCCCAGACGTCGCAGATCAGATTGATCCCCAACGAATCAGAGGGCATGTGGCCGGACACCACCAGGTTCACGTGCGCTTCCCTGGCAGCGTCGTAGTGGCTCTCGGGGAAGTGCATCCCCACGACGGTGCCCACGCCGGCCCTGCAGAGGGCCTCGTACATCTCCTTGGGCCCGGACGTGCCGCCGGTCATCTTGCACATGACCCTGCCGCAGCGGGAGCCCTTTGACCCGACCATTATCTTCGGACGGGCGTTGCTCTTCGCGGCCTCGCGGTACTCGGGCTCGGCCATGAGGATGTCCACGATGTCCCCGAGGGTGCGGGGCCCCCTGGACTCGAACAGGCGGGTGAGGTAGTCCTGGACCATGTTGTCGGCCGCGGAGTGCACGTTGAACAGCGGGATGCCCAGCAGCCTCGCGGCGTCCACGGCCTGGTTGTGGTTGACGCCCATGATGTTCCTGAGGGCCTCGTCGGTGCGGGGGCGCATGATGGCCTCGGACACGTTGATGGGGACGCCCTCGGAATGGTACATGTCGGCCTGCATGTCCATGACCTGCGGGAACAGCACACGGGAGGAGCCGAGCGGGTGGTGGGCGACGATCGCGTCGATCCTGCGGCCCTTCTCCCTCAGGCGGTCGGCCAGGAGGACCTCCCCGGTCCCGATGTCGATGCCCCACATCATGGACTCCGCCTCGGCCTCGCGGGCCTCCTCGGCGCCGTAGGAGAAGCGGCAGTCGTGGTAGGGGTTCCAGAGGCGCTCCCGGTCGAAGAGCTCCCTCTCCCCCTCGTCGGCGGAATCGTACTCGCGGCGGGCCTCGTCCAGGACGCGCCTGACCTCCGACTCCGGACGGGGGTCCTTGGACATTCCCGTCTTGATAGCGAGCTCGTAGGCCTCGTAAACCTTCATGATGGGGTGGATGCCCAGCCGATTAATAAGGTCGCGCGCGGAAATCCCTGTTCGCGCGTATCCCCTCGGGGCCGATGGTCCTGCAGACGGCCTCCACGTTCCCCGTGTCGACGGGATCCGACGAGCCGGATCCGCCCTTCAGGAGATAGGGGCAGATGTCGTTGTCGTAGGCGCCGAAGTAGGTGGATATGACGCACCACCTGGAGACCAGCCCGCAGACGACGACGCCGTCCACGCCCATGGTCCTCAGGACGTCGGCCAGACGAGTGCGGCAGAAAGCGTTCATCTCGGCCTTGTCGACGACCGTGTCCGTATCGAGGACATCCAGTCCCGGAACGAACCCGTCCGGGTCCTCCATGTCCTCCGGAATCCCGTGGCCCTCGCCCTCCATGCGTATGAACACCACGGGCCTGCCGGCCTCCCTGAACATCGATATCGCGGAGTTCACCGCCGGGAGGATCCCCCTCGAGGCCTCGAGGAGGGGGCCCTGGGTGAACTTGTTCTGCATGTCGACGACCACGAGCGCCAGGCTCTTCTCCTCGATGTCGGCTGTCTGTATCATCGGAGGCTCCGGCGGGGTCGTAGGACGCCATCAGGTCGGACGCACCGTCCAGGACCTCCAGGAACTCGGAAACCCTCCTGTCCCCGTAGCGCTCCCTCAGCGACTCCACTATGGAGTCGAGAACCTCCCACTCGCGTTTGTAACCTTCGGCCATGCCCCCGGTCAGACGGAGGTACACGACGCGGCGGTCGTCGTCGCTCCTCTCCCTCTCGACGAGGCCGCGCTTCACCAGGCTGTTTATCCTGGATGTGACTGTCGGCTTCGTCACGCTGGCCAGCTCCGCGAGCCTTGAGACGGTGCAGGTGCCCTCGTCCGCTATGATGTTCATGTAGAGCACGTCCTTGTAGGACAGCGGGCAGTCGAGCTCCGGGTCGGCGTGCATCAGCCTCAGCTCCAGGACGGAGTTGTTGGCCAGGTACCTGCCGAGGCTGCTCCCTCCGGTCATTCCGAACCCTTCCTGTCGACCTTGAGGGCCCACGAGAGGATTATGGAGACCACGGCGAGGACGATGGCGACGATCATGCACAGGTGGAACCCGTCCATGAACGCGTCCGTCGAAACGTCGGAGATGGAGCCGGATCCCTCGCCGGAGCCCAGCCCGAACAGGCCGGCGAACAGCGCGGTGCCCAGGGCTGAGCTGAAGTACATCACGAACGAGATCATCGAGGAGCCGGAGCCCCTGTCCTCGTCGTCCAGCGAGTCCACCATCCTCGCGCCCATAGGGCCTCCGCCGATGCCCCAGATGCACCCGCTCACCAGGAGAGACGCCCCGAGGTACAGGAGCGAGGTCTCCGTGTCCACCATCGCCACCAGGATGGTGAACACCAGCATGATGACGCAGGCCAGGATGGCGAACGGACGGTCGCCGCGTTTGTCCGATATCCTGCCGACTACGAGGCAGCAGGCTATCATCGACAGCGACTGGAGCGACAGGAACAGCCCGCTCTCCAGCGTCGTCAGGCCCATGATCTGCTTCAGCAGGAAGGGCATCAGGTAGACGATCCCCATGATCGTCAGGTTGACCAGCATGTAGGCCATGGTGGCCATGTCGAAGTTCCTGTTGCGGAACAGGTTCAGGTTCAGCACCGGGCTGGCCCTGCCCCTCTCGTAGCGGATGAACACCGCGAAGAGGACGACGCATCCCACGAGCGCCACGAGGCTGGACGCGGATATACCGACGGACGGTATGCGCTCGATGACGAACAGCCCCAGGACGATGGCCGCGAACAGCAGGGCCGAGCCCCTGAGGTCCAGGTCCCCCTTCTCCAGCCCCTTGTCGGCCGGTACGGCCTTGTGGGCCATCAGGATGGCCAGGATGCCTATGGGCACGTTGATGAAGAAGATCCAATGCCAGGAGGAGTACTCCGTCAGCACGGCCCCCACGGTGGGCCCTAGCGCCACGCCGAACGAGGATCCAAGGACCACGAGCGACATCGCGAGCCCCAGCTTCTCCTTCGGGAGGTACTTCACGCCGAGCATGACCGCGGACGAGGCGATCATGGCGGCTCCGACGCCCTGGAAGGCGCGGCTCAGCAGCAGGATGGTCAGCGACGGGGACAGGCCGCAGAACAGGGAGCCCAGTGTGAATATCCCCATCCCGATGATGAGCACCCTCTTGATGGCGCCCATGTCGCAGATCCTTCCGAACACAAGGATGAGCCCGGACATCATCAGGAAGTAGACCGTGACTATCCACGAGGTGTCCCCCGTGCCTATGCCGAAGTCGTCGGCTATGCTCGGAAGAGCGACGTTCACGATCGTGCCGTCGAGTCCGTCCAGGAACATGCTGATGGCGATGGTGGCCAGCAGCAGCCCGTGTCCCGCTTTCATGCGCCCGGCCATCGCCTGCATTTATTAAAGGCTTGTGATTTGTTCGATTTATCTAACTAATTTTCCGAGGCGAAGCCAAGTGTATTAATGTGCTCGGCCATTCCGCCGTTGGTTCCCATGAACGAGATCTGGACGGAGAAGTACAGGCCCAGGACGCTGGACGACGTCGCGGGGCAGAAGCATGTCACCGACAGGCTGAAGGCCTACGTCAAATCCGGCAGCATGCCGCACCTCCTGTTCACCGGGCCCGCGGGCACCGGGAAGACCACCTGCGCCCTCGCCCTCACCAGGGAGATGTTCGGCGACAACTGGCAGGGGAACTACATCGAGCTCAACGCCTCCGACGAGAGGGGTATCGACGTCGTCCGCGGCAAGATCAAGGAGTTCGCCAGGACCTCGCCCATCGGCGGGGCCCAGTTCAAGATCATCTTCATGGACGAGGCCGATGCTCTGACATCGGACGCGCAGGCCGCCCTCAGGCGCACGATGGAGAAGTACTCCGGCATCTGCCGGTTCATACTCTCGTGCAACTTCTCGTCCAAGATAATAGACCCCATCCAGTCCAGGTGTGCGGTCTTCAAGTTCAAGCCCCTCTCCGACCAGGAGATAACCGAGTTCCTCTCCCGCATCGTCTCGACCGAGAGCGTCGACATCGACGCGGAGGCCCTGGACGGCCTGGTGAAGATCGCACGCGGAGACATGCGCCGCGCGGTCAACTCGCTGCAGGTGGCCGCCTCCCTCGGGAAGAGGATCGACCTGGAGCTCATCTACCAGACCGCGGGACTAGCAAATCCCGAGGTCATCGGGAGGATCATCACGACGGCGCTCGACGGCAACTACATCGGCGCCAGGGACCTCCTCGAGGGCACCATGGTGGAGTACGGCCTGTCCGGCCAGGACATCATCAAGCAGATCCACTCCGGGATCTTCGGCCTGGACATCTCTGACTACGAGAAGGTCCGCCTGATGGAGAAGACCGGCGAGTGCGAGTTCAGGATCGTCGAGGGGAGCAACGAGAGGATCCAGCTGGAGTGCCTGCTGGCCTCGATGGCCCTCATCGGCGGGAAGATGAAGGGCTGATCCTCGGGAGGAGCTCCGACAGCGCCTCGTCCAGAACCTCGCGGGACGAGCACATTATCAGGATCCCGGTATCGTCCAGGAGGTCCCTGTCGTAGACGGCCCCGGCCATCTCTGCGAGGTACATCCCGGGCATGAAGTCCCATACCTTGTTGACGAACCTCACGTGGACGTCCGACCTCCCGGATGCGAGGTATGCGAAGTCCACGCAGGCGGCGCCCAACATCTTGAAGCGGGCGATGCAGTCCCTGCAGTCCGACATCAGGCGGGCCTGCATGAGGCGGTACTCCTCGGAGCGGCGGCTGAAGTCGCCGGTGGTGAGGATGCACTCCCTCAGGGGCCTCGGGTCCGCCGTGCGGATCGGCGAGCCGTTCATGAACGCGCCATCGGAGGAGGCCCAGTAGAGCTCGTCCTGACAGGGAAGGGATATCGCGGAAGCGGAAGGCCTCCCGCACTCCATGAAGACGCCCTGCATCCCGTAGATCGGTATGCCGCGGGAGAGGTTGACGGAACCGTCAATCGGATCCACGGCCCATGTGCGTTCCGAGCCCTTCGCATCGGGTGACGACTCCTCGGAGATTATCGGGTCGTCCGGGAAGGCGGAGCGTATCGCCCCGAGGATGATGTCCTCGGCCCTGCGGTCCGCGTCGGTCACGACGTCGAAGACACCGGTGACCGTGGGCTTCGGGTCGACGGCTCCTATCCCGCCCAGCGACTCCCTAGCGGAGCGCAGCGCATCCAGGAGGACTTCCAGCTCCCTCATGTCAGTACCTGTTGTCGAAGATCCTGTTGGTCTTCTTCTCGCTCCTCGGGAGGTATCCGCGGGGGACGGCCTTGGGGATCACGGTGACCCCCATCTTCGACTTGATCTTGGAGACCAGCTCCCTCTCCAGCGCGGGCATGCCCTCCTCGGGGACGGTGGTCTCGAAGTAGACGGTGATCTCGTCCTTGCCCATCAGGTGGTCGATCATGACCTGGTACTCGCTCGAGGCCCCGTCGATGGTCGCGAGGACCTCGTCGAACTGGGCCGGGAACATGTTGCAGCCCCTGACCTTGATCATGTCGTCGGTCCTGCCGACGATGATGTCGATGCGGGGGAACCTGGAACCGCAGGGGCACTCGCCGGGGATGATCCTGGTGAGGTCGTGGGTGCGGTAGCGGATGAGGGGCGCGCCCTCCTTCCTCAGCGTCGTGATTACGAGCTCGCCCACGGTGCCGTCGGGGACGGTCTCGCCGGTGGCGGGATCGATGACCTCAAAGTAGACGTAGTCGTCCCACATGTGGATGCCGTTGCGGTAGTCGCAGCTTATCCCGATCCCGGGGCCGTAGATCTCCGTGAGGCCGTAGATGTCGTAGAACTCCACGCCGAGATCGTCGGCGATCTCCTGGCGCATCTTCTCTCCCCAGCGCTCCGACCCAATCACTCCCTTGCGGAGGCGGAGCTTCTCCTTCAGCCCGCGCTTCTTGATCTCCTCGGCCAGGAGCAGGGCGTAGGATGAAGTGGCCGTAAGAACGGTCGTCCCGAGGTCCTCCATCATGCGGAGCTGCTTCTCGGTGTTCCCGGGGCCCATGGGGATCGCCATGGCGCCGAGCCTCTCGCATCCGGCCTGGAACCCGATGCCGGCGGTCCACAGTCCGTATCCCGGCGTGATCTGGACGCGGTCCTCCTCGGTGACGCCGGCCATGCGGTAGCAGCGCTCGAACATGACCGCCCAGTCCTCCACGTCCCTGGCGGTGTACGGGATGATCACGGGCGTCCCGGTAGTCCCGGACGAGCTGTGGATCCTGACGATGTCCCTCTCGGGGACAGCGGCGAGGCCCAGGGGGTAGGCCTCCCTCAGGTCGCCCTTGTCGGTGAACGGGAGGGTCTCGAACTCCTCCTGCGTGGTCATCGACTCGACGTCGATGCCCTCGAACTTCCTGGCGTAGAACGGGCTGCGGGCCTTGATGCCCTTCAGCAGGCGGAAGACGATCTCCTTCTGGTACTCGTTCATCCTCATCGAAAATCACCTTCCCATCTGCGAAAGAATCTCCGCGGCCTCCCGGCTGCCGCGGGCCTTGGCCTTCTTGAGCCACTTGACGGCGTTGGCCTCGCTCTTCACCATGCCCTCGCCGGTGAGCGAAAGCCTGCCGAGCTCGAGCATGGCGTCCTCTGATCCGAGGTCCGCCGCCTTCGCCAATGATTTGACGGCCTTCTCCGGGCTCCTGGGGACGCCGTCACCGGAGAGCTGCATCGAAGCGAGCCTGACGCCCGCCTTTGGGTAGCCGCCCTCCAGGGCGCGGGAGAAGCAGTCCGCCGCGCGGACGGGGTCCCTGTCGCACCCCCTGCCCTCCTGGAGGATGACGCCGAGCCTGTACAGCGCCGGGAGGCTGCCCGCCTCGGAGGCCCTGCCGTACCAGTACGCGGCCTTCTCCCAGTCCTGCTCCACGCCCTCCACGTCGGAGTACATGAAGCCCAGGTTGAACATGGCCGGCGGGTAGCCCAGCTCGGCCGATTTCTCGTAAAGCGATATCGCGACCTGGAGGTCGCCGCGGACGCCGTATCCGTGGGCCTTGATGTAGCCCAGGTTGCACATGGCCTCCGCGTTGCCCTGGTCGGCAGCGAGGCCGAACCACCTGGCGGCCTCCCTGCGGTCCTGGCCCACGCCGTCGCCGCGGAAGAAGAGGTAGCCCATCGCGACCTGCGCGTCCGCGTCCCCGTCCTGGGCGGCCTTGAGGACAGTCTCGAAGGACATCCTCACCGCCTCGTGTGGGTCCTGCGGGCGTAGATCTCTGGGTGGTCCACGTACTTGGAGAGGTAGTAGTACGCGGCCAGGAAGCCGTTGTAGGCCGCGTCGGAGTAGAGCTTGACGATCTGCGAGTCGTCCGTGGGGAACTTGCTGGACTCGTAGGTCCTGGCGAGGTAGAACTGGGCGTCCTCGGATCCGGCGTTCGCCGCGTGGGAGAGCTCCTTGATCGCGTTGATGTCGTCCCTCTCCACGCCGATGCCCTGGTGGAGCATCATGGCCTTGGCGAACATGGCCTCGGGGCTCCCGAGGCGGGCGGCGTGGTCGTAGGACTCGAACGCCTCCTCCATGAGACCGTCGTCGAAGAGCTCGTCGGCCGTGGCAAGAGCCCCGGCCCTCTCGTTGACCTCCCTCTGGGCCTCCGTCATCGAGAGACGGTCGAGGCGGTCCTCCATGGGCTCCCTGGGGGCCCCTCCGAGGCTCTCCATCACGGAGTTCCAGCACAGGATGCACTTCTCGTGGCCCATGTCGACGCCGTACTTGTACCACCTGGCGGCCTCAACCTCGTTGTGGACGATGCCGTTCAGCCCGTACTCGTAGCACATGCCGATGTCCATGAACATCTCCGCCTCGCCGGTGATGCCGGCGGACGAGAACCATATCTCGGCCTCGGTGTCCGAGCGCTTGGTGCCGATCCCGTGGGCGTACATGTAGCCGACCGTGAACTTGGCGACGGACACCCCCTGCTCCGCGGAGCGGGTGTACCACTTCAGGGCCTCGGCCTCGTCCCTGGGGACCAGGCCGCCGGACATGTACTCGTCGCCGAGGTACATCTGCGCGTCCGCGTTCCCGAGCTCGGCGGAGCGGATGAGATGCTGCGAGGCCACGGCCTCGTCCCTGGTGACGAACTCGCCCTCCAGGTAGATCCTGGTCAGCTCCCAGTGGGCGCGGGCGCACCCCAGGCTCGCCGCGCGCTCGTACCACGTGATCGCCTGCGGGATGTCCATGTCCATCTCCTTGCCGGTCTGCATGAAGTAGGCCAGCGCCAGGCATGCGTACGGGTCGCCGGATGCGGCGTCGCTCTGAAGTGCCGGTCTCATCTGGATTTCTCCGATTTTATCCTGTCTAGCAGCGCGGCGGCGTCGGGATCGCCCTGGCGCGCCGCCTGCCCCAGGAACCTCTTGGCCCTGGGGATGTTCCTCTTGACGTACTCGCCCTCGTAGTAGAGCTTGCCGAGGTAGTACTGCGCCTCGAAGTAGCCCTCCGCGGCGGTGTCCTCGAGCAGACGGAGGCCCCCCTCCACGTCCTGCTCCGTGCCGGTGCCGGTGATCTTGAGCATGCCGAGGAACGACTTGGCCCCCGGGTGACCCTGGTCGGCGGCCTGGTCGAACCACACGGCCGCCTGGGCGGGGTCCTTCTCGCATCCCCTGCCCTCGTAGTACATGCAGCCGAGGCAGTACTGGGAGTTGACCTCGCTCATCTCGGCGGCGTTCTTGAACCATCTGAACGACTCCTCGTCGTCCCTCTCGTAGTAGTAGCCGGAGCCGTACATGCACCCGAGCGCGTACTGGGCGTACCCGTTGCACTGGTTGGCGGCGACGGTGAACCACTTGGCGGCCTTCTCGTAGTCCTGCGGGAGCGCCTTGCCCTCGAAGAGCATGTTCCCGTAGTCGACCATGGCCTGCTGGTAGCCGTTCTCGCTGGACTGCTCCAGCCAGTAGGAGGCCTGGGAGGGGTCCCTCTGGATCCCCTGTCCGTAGGCGAGCATCATCCCGATCTGGTACTGGGCCTCCGCGTGGCCGTTCTCGGCGGCCTTCATGAACATCCTGGCGGCCTTCTCGTCGCTGGTCCACTTGGTCTTGGGCATCGAGTGGATGCACCCCATGGCGAACTGCGCATCGCGGTCGCCAGCCTCCGCCGCCCTCTCATACCACTGGACGGCCATCTTCAGATCGGGCTCGGTGTCCCCGAGGCCCTCGTCGAACATCTGCCCCAGGCGGTACATGGCGTTGGCGTCCCCGGCGTCGGCCGCGGCCCTCAGCCATTTCACGGCCAGGTCGTGGTTCTTGGGGATCCCCTTACCCTTGAGGTGCATGAACCCGATGGTGCGCTGCGCGTCGACGTCGTCGTTCTCGGCGCACACCGTGTAGAACCTGACGGCCTCCCCGTGGTCCTTGCGGATGCACTCGGCGCCGTTGTCGTAGAGGTCGAAGAGCCTAGCGCATGCGGAGGTGTCGCGCTCCTCGCCCCTGAGCCTGAGCCTCATGAGCCTCTCCTGGACGGAGGGCTCGTTCCTCTGGATCTCGGCTGAGACGATCGCGGCCGGGCGGTGCCCCTCGGATGCCGCCAGGGACATGAGCTCCGCCGCCGTAGCGCGGTCCTCGATGGCCCCGCCCTCCCCAAGGTAGAGGAGGAGCGCGTGGATGTAGCGCGCATCGGGGTTTCCGTCGTTGGCCCCCTGCTCCGCCAGGGAGTCCGCCCTGCGGAGGTCGAATTCGGGGGAGGCGCAGTCCATCAGCCTGCGGGAGGGCTCGTACTGCCACTCGTTTCCGGTCGTCTCCATGAACCACCCTAACGCGCGCATATTAAAAAGCGATGCGTCGCTGGATGAGTCCCAGGAGGAAGCGATGCACGGTGAGGTCGTCCGTCAGCTCGGGGTGGAAGGCCGTGACCAGCTGGTTGCCGTACCTGACGGCCACGGGCACGCCGTCGACCTCGGCCAGGGTCTCGACGCCCTCCCCGACGGACACGACCGCGGGGGCGCGGATGAACTCCAGCGGGATCTCCCCCAGGCCGGCGAAGTCCGACACGGCGGAGAAGCTGCCGAGCTGCCTCCCGTAGGCGTTGCGCCTGACGGTTATCGGCATAGTTCCGAGATGGGTTATCCCGCCCTCGACGCCCCGGGCCAGGAGGATCATCCCGGCGCAGGTGCCGAGGACGGGGGTGCCGTCCTCGATGAGTCCGCGGAGGCGGTCTAACATGCCGAGGTCGCGGGTCAGCTTCCCCATGACGGTGCTCTCCCCTCCCGGGATCACCAGGGCGTCCGGGCTCCTGCCGAGGTCCGCGGCCTTGCGGATCTCGTAGCACTCCGCCCCGAGGCGGGAGAGGGATGCCTCGTGCTCGACGAAGGCCCCTTGGACGGCGAGGACGCCCACCAGGGTCATTGTCCGCGCTCCGCCATGCGGATGTTCTCGAGCTTCTCTATCTCGTCCTTGTTGATGCCGACCATGGCCTCGCCGAGCCCCTCGGAGACCTCCGCCAGGACCTCAGGGTCGTTGTAGTCGGTGACGGCCCTGACGATGGCGGCGGCCCTCTTGGCGGGGTTGCCGGACTTGAATATGCCTGATCCCACGAACACGCCCTCGGCGCCCAGCTGCATCATCAGCGCGGCGTCCGCGGGGGTGGCGACTCCGCCCGCGGCGAAGTTCACGACCGGGAGCCTGCCGTTCTCGTGGACGTAGAACGCGAGGTCCAGGGGGACCTGCAGGGACTTGGCGTACTCGTAGACCTCGTCGTCGCTGATCGCCTTCAGCTCGCGGATCTCCCTGTTCATCTGCCTCATGTGGGAGACGGCCTGGATGACGTCGCCGGTCCCGGGCTCGCCCTTGGTCCTGATCATGGACGCGCCCTCGCCGATGCGCCTGAGGGCCTCGCCGAGGTTCCTGGCGCCGCACACGAAGGGCACCTTGAACTGCCTCTTGTCGATGTGGTAGACGTCGTCGGCGGGGGAGAGCACCTCGCTCTCGTCGATGTAGTCGATCTCGATGGCCTGGAGGATCTGGGCCTCGGCGAAGTGGCCGATCCTGCACTTGGCCATGACGGGGATGGAGACGGCCTCCTGGATGCCCTTGATCATCTTCGGGTCGGACATCCTCGACACGCCGCCGGCCGCGCGGATGTCGGCGGGGATCCTCTCGAGGGCCATGACGGCGCAGGCACCCGCCTCCTCGGCGATCCTCGCCTGCTCGGGCGTGGTCACATCCATGATCACGCCGCCCTTCAGCATCTGGGCCAGCTCCTTGTTCAGCACATAACGGTCGGTACTCTCGCCGGTCATTGTCTCGTCCTGCCGCCACTGCGGCTGGGCCTCCGATGACCGACGCGTATTTACATATTTCCTACCGCACCTGTGGAGAAATAGGGTTTTTAATCTCCGAACGGCCCGGCTCACTCCTTGGAGGCCATCCGGACCTCATCGATGCCGAACAGAGGGTCGGACGGGCCCCTCTCCCTGGAGACGATGAGCAGGATCACCGCGATGAGCGACGCGAAGGCCATGATGCCCCAGACGGCGGAGAAGTTCTCCAGCGAGTACGTGGTCCCGATGATCCACCCGGACACGGTCGTCCCAATGCTGGCACCGAGGAACAGGAAGATGTTGGTGGCGGACACGGCGGTCCCCGCGACGGCGATGGGGTACCACTCCTTGACCTGGGTGAAGGTCAGGGTGAGGAAGCCCCCGAAGAACCCGAACAGGAAGCTGACGCCGAACCAGAACCAGTAGCTGTCGATGTCCCCCGCGAACAGGTAGATAATGAACCACACGGCGGTGAACGCTGCGCATCCGGCTATCATCGTCCTCCGCTTGGACCTGATGATCCCGCGGGTGGTGAGGGCGCCGATGACCACGGTGGTCAGGATCTTCCCGATGCCGAGCCCGGTGACCATCCACGCCGCGGACAGCGCGAAGTCGTAGACGTTGTTGAAGTAGGTGACCGCCCAGGTCCCCTGGAATGTCATGATGCTGCCGTACACGAGGAAGTAGGCCAGCGCGCAGGGCCAGAACCTCCTCCCCCCGGAGACGACGATGCGCAGGCCCCTGAGCACGGGCACCTTCGCGTCGGAAGACTCCTCCGCCTCGATGCCCATGGACCTCTCCACGTCCTCCGTGGACGGCAGGCCCCTCTGGCTGGGGTGGTCCCTTATCACCGCGGCGCACGCGACGGCGAGGATCAGCGTGATGGTCCCCAGGATGAGGAAGACCTCCCTCCATCCGACGGCGTCCGCCAGCAGGCTCAGGGGCCCGGCGGCGGCGATGGCGCCGACGTTGCCGACGGCGATGACCACTCCGCTCAGCACCGCGTAGTCCCTCTTGGGGAACCACACGGACACGAGCTTCATCAGGGGCACGTAGATGACCGCCATCCCGGCGGCGATCATCATCTTGCCCAGGACCATCATCCAGAACTCGTCCCCGACGCATGTTATGAGCGATCCGACCGACGCTATGACGAGGAAAACGGAGCACGAGGCCCTGGGTCCGAAGCGGTCCGTCAGCAGGCCGCAGGGGATCTGCATCGCGGTGTACGTCCAGAAGTAGACGCTGCTCAGGACCCCGATGGTCCCCCCGACATCGGAGACGATGTCGGAGCCCACGACGCTCACCGATATCCTGTGGAAGTACACGAAGAAGTAGCCGATGGTCAGCACGGCGAAGATCGCCCATCTGTGCACCCACAGGCGGCGTATCACCGCGTCGGAGTAGGATTCTGTCACGCCAGGGGATTCCTGGCCTTACTATTTGAATTGGACACATGGTTCCTGATGCGAACAACATCCCTTGAGCCCTTCCAGGGATTCGCGATACCCGCGGTTGGATGTGAAAACCACTGGATTTCCTCCGGGAACCGACGCGCCTTTAAGAAGGACGAAGACATTGCGGTCGCCAGATGAGCGCCGACGGTAAAAACATGGACCCCATGGAATGGGCCAAGTTCGTCATCAGGAACCGCGATGACAGGAACTACGTCGACGCATACTCCGTTTTCATCCGCGAGGCCCGCAACAACAACGCCGAGGCGGAGTACTGCATCGGCCTGATGTACGCCAGGGGTCAGGGCATCGAGAAGGACTACCCCGCCGCGATCTCGTGGTTCCAGAAGTCCTACGACCGCGGCCTCCAGAGCCCCGCGTACTTCCTCGGGAAGATGCACCTGCTGGGCATGGGCACCGCCAAGAACCCCACCAAGGCCAGGATGTACTTCGAGGCCGTCGCCGCTCACGACGCCAGGGCCTCCTACGAGCTCGGGATCATGCACTTCACCGGCAAGGACGTGCCCCGCGACCTCGTGGAATCCGCCAAGTGGATGAGGAAGTCCGCCGAGGCCGGGAACGCGGAGGCGCAGTTCGTCCTCGGGCAGTTCTACAAGGCCGGCGCAGGCGTCCATAAGGACGTCCCGGAGGCGGTGAAATGGCTGACGTCCGCCGCCATAAACAGGCACAAGGGCGCCCAGATCCTCCTCGGGAACATGTACCGCACGGGCGACGAGGTCGGCGTCGACATGGCCGAGTCCGACCGCTGGTACGACATGGCCGACGGCAAGAGCAACGTCGAGGCCGTCAAGAAGCGCGTCCGATCGGAGAGGGCTCCTCTGGCGGATCCACCAGATCCAGCTGGTACCACGCGACGTCGTGCCATGACCCGTCCTTGAAGCCCGACCTCTCGAACGCCCCGACCTTTCTGAAGCCCATCGACGCGTGGAACCCCTCGCTCTCCGGGTTGGGCGATGTGATGCAGGCGAACGCGTTGACGACCCCCATGCCGCGGAGCCGGTCCAGCAGCTCGGCGTACAGCATCCTGCCGATGCCCTCGCTGCGCCTGTCCGCATCCACGTAGACCGACGTCTCGGCGCTCCACGCGTACGCGGCACGGCCCATCAGGCGGTGGGCGTACGCGTAACCGACGACGCCGCCGTCCTCGCAGACCAGCCACGGGTACTCCGCCGTGACGGAAAGAAGCCTGGACAGGAACTCGTCCCCGGACGGGAGCGAGGTCTCGAACGTCACCGGCGTGCCGATGTACCCGCCGTAGATGCGGAGCATCGACGGCACATCCTCCGGGACGACGGGTCTTATTATCATGACAGAAGGGGGATCGGGCCGGGTCCTCCCCGGCCCGTGGTTCGTCACTTGAGTCCGACGATCCTGCCGTCGTCCAGCAGGTCCATCCTCATGGCCGCTGGCACCAGGGGCAGGCCGGGCATCAGGGTGAGCGTCCCGCAGACCGGGACGACGAACCCGGCGCCGGCGGACAGCTGGACCTCCCTGACGCTGAGGGTCCATCCCCTGGGGGCCCCCTTGACCTTCGAGTCGTCGGTGAGGGACGCCTGCGTCTTCGCTATGCACACGGGCAGGTTCCCGTAGCCGTCCTTCTCCATCTGGGCGATGGACTTCTCCGCCTCCTTGGTGTAGGTGACGGACCCGGCGCCGTAGATGTTCCTGGCGACGGCCTCGATCTTATCCTTGATGGGCGCATCGACGGGGTACAGGCAGTGGAAGTCCGTGGTCTCGTTCTCCAGCGCGTCGAGGACGGTCCTGGCGAGCTCCTCGGCACCCTCGCCGCCCTTGGAGAAGGCCTCGGAGAAGGCGCACCTGACGCCCAGCTCCCTGCAGTGCTCCAGGACGATGTCCATCTCGGCCTGGGTGTCGTGGGCGAAGCGGTTCGCGGCGACGACCACGGGGACGCCGTACGACGACATGTTCTCTATGTGCTTGTCCAGGTTGCAGAGGCCCTTCCTCAGCGCGTCCTCGGTGATGGTCGAGGGATCGTCGAGCTTCGCCCCGCCGTGGGTCATGAGGGCCCTGATGGACGCGACGATGACGACGCAGTCGGGCCTGAACCCGGACTCCCTGCAGACGATGTCCATGAACTTCTCGCCGCCCAGGTCGGACGCGA
>JAUNYA010000058.1 GCA_030539565.1 Thermoplasmata archaeon
CCGGAGCAGAAGAGCTTCGAGTGGGCGATGAACCAGGGCAAGCTCAAGAAGACCGGCGGCCGCCAGAGGAAGAAGGTCGACAAGTCCTTCGTAGAGGACGAGAAGAAGGAGCGACGGCCTTCTCGACGAGGTCCATCCTCTCGTTGAGGAGACTTATCAGAGCATCCGCACGGCCAGGAGTCATACCGTAGTCGGGGACCTCGTCCACAGCGTCGAGAAGCATTCTCTCAACTGCAGGCATTATCCCGCGCATGGCATCCATGTCCACCCAGTCCAGGCTTCCAAGACTATCTATCGAGGGGACCTTCGGAACGTCGGATGACATGCCTATGATGCTCTCGATGTATTCTGTGGTTGATTTGCACATGAGTGAAGTTCCCGTGTCATACACGGGTGCGGGACCTATCCATTCCAGCGTATCCGCACGTCTAAGCAGTCCGTAGTTCCCGAGATGACGATCAGTGTTCATCATCACGAAATCTGCGAGGGCCATCCTATCGAGGAACGGATCGACATTAAGATCGAGCTTCCTGCACTGCGTTCTGAATTTATCCAGTCCTGATACGGGGCGGTTGTCCTCGGTGTTGAGGGTCAGCCTTCCTGCCGTCACGAGTTCGGTATCGCGGTCCACGAAATCATCACACACCGAGCAAGGTATCCGGTCTACCCATTCCAGATTGTAGTGGACGCATTCCATGCCGAGGCTCTCCATAAGCATGGTGGCGATTACCTCGTTGAAGGGTTCCTGATAGTATGGCGGGTTCCCGGATTTGATCAGGCAACGCTTTCCGTCTACGATAGCCCATCTTTTTCTCAGGATGCCATCTGAAGTGTTGTCCGGGGATGAGAAGTCAAAGTTCCCCGTGATGGGCCTTCCGAACAGGAGGTTACCAACATCCGCCGAGAAGGGGTTGTCAAAGAAGTTGATTCTTTCCCAAGAGATGTCCTGATCGACGGGTTTCACCCAATACTGGTCCGAAAGGCTGAGCCCCATCGATCTGGTCAGCATGGATGTAGTGTCTCTAATGCCAGATATCTCCAGAAAATCTCTGATTCCTGTACGGCTTGCTGGAATGGAACGACCTATCCACCAGTCTTCCAGCTCATCCTTATCGAGAATGCCATCTAGTGTGGTCCCTATAGGGAGGTGTGCGGGGGATGTCACTGATACGATTTCGTCTATCGCCCCGGACTCGTGGATGTCTATCCTGGCCACGACGGTGTTCTTGTGCATCAGGTCGTAAAGCATGAGCTACAGTGGCGTAAACGCATCCCAGACTATAATCATGCTGTGCCTCCGCCGGAGGGTCTCTCACATAATGTTGTCAAACAGTTCACGTTTCCCGGCGGACCTTTCTATATCATATTATACCTATGAGGCCATGTCCTCCCATGGACCCGTTCACCATAGCGATCGTTCTGATTGTCGTAGGGGCAGTGTTCCTCATCATCGAGGCGTTCAGCCCCAGCGCGTTCATGGTCATCCCCGGCCTGGTCCTGGTGATCCTGGGGCTGATAGGCGCGGCCTATCCCGACATAATACTCACCTGGTGGTCGCCGGTCATTGCACTGATCATAGCGGTGCCGGTGTCCCTGCTCACCCTCAAGCTCTACCAGAAGCTGGGCGAGCCGGAGCCTCCCACCACGACAGTCATGGACTCCCTGGTCGGCAGGGAGGGCGTCGTCACCGTTCCCACGGAGGTCGGCTCCATGAAGGGCAAGGTCAGGATAGACTCGGACCTCTGGTCGGCCACATCCGACGAGCCGATAGAGGAGGGCGCGAGGGTCGTCGTCGAGCGCAGCGAGGGCGTGCACGTTCACGTCCGCAGGCTGTGACTTTAGGAGGATTACGAATGGATGGAGCAATTCTCGGAGTGGCGGTAGTCGTCATATTCGTCGTCATCGCCGTCGTCCTCAGCGGAGTGAAGATCGTCCAGCCCTACGAGCAGGCGATCTACATGAGGCTGGGGAAGTTCGTGAGGGTCCTGAACCAGGGACTCAACATCGTCTGCCCGCTGATCAACCAGGTCGTCAAGCTCGACCTGCGCACGGAGGTCCTGGACGTCCCCAAGCAGGAGGTCATCACCAAGGACAATTCCCCCGTGGCCGTCGACGCGGTCATCTACATCAAGGTCACCGACCCGAAGAACGCCTTCTTCGAGGTCACCAACTACAGGCTGGCCACCGTCAACCTGGCGCAGACCACCCTCAGGTCGATCATCGGGGAGATGGAGCTGGACCAGATCCTGTCCTCCAGGGAGAGGATCAACGTCAGCCTCAGGGACATCCTTGACGAGAACACCGACAAGTGGGGCGTGAAGATCGAGGCCGTCGAGATCAGGGAGGTCGACCCCGCCAGGAAGGTCAAGGACTCCATGGAGGAGCAGACCTCTGCGGAGAGGAAGAGGCGCGCGGCCATCCTCGAGGCGGACGGACAGAAGAGGGCTGCGATCCTGGAGGCCGAGGGTAAGAAGAAGTCCATGATCCTCGAGGCCGAGGGACAGAGGCTCGCCACCATCCTGGAGGGCCAGGGAGAGGCGCAGAAGCTGAGGATCATGTCGGTCGGAGCGGCCGCCATGGACTCCAAGGCCATGTCCGTCCTCTCGATGCAGACCCTGCAGGAGGTCGGGAAGGGCGAGTCCACCAAGTTCTTCTTCCCCATGGAGCTGACCAAGCTGGTCGAGGGCGTATCCGACTACGTCGGCACCGCCTCGAAGATCCCGGACAGGCCGGTGTCCAGCATGGAGGAGCTCGAGAAGGCCGTTGGCAACCCCGACGACATCCTCGGTCCGATACCCACCCCCGAGCAGATCCAGGAGGAGACCTCCGGGGTCGACAGGGAGGTCAAGAAGGACCTTGAGGACGTCAATGAGGTCCTCGCCAACAAGCCCAAGGCGTGAGCCGGAAACCGCAGGGGATCAACCCCCTGCATCTTCCAAGGATTCTCAGCGGTCGTCGCGGTACATCGCGTTGATGTGCGAAGCGTCGCAGAACGGCATGTCCCCGGTGCGTCCGCATCTGCAGAGCACGGAGCGGTTCCTGACCTCGTACTCGCGCCCGTCGGCGCCGACTATGGGTATCGGGCCCCTGACGTAGATCCCGCCGGACACGCGCTTCTCGGGATCCTGGATGATCCATATCTGCGGCTCCTCCGCCTGGTCCAGCACCTTCCCGGCGAGGTCTATCGCGGTCAGCCTGCCGGAGGGGCACTCGATGCACGCCCTGGCGATCTCCGCCGCGAGCACCGGGTCGTCCGATCCCGGGAGTAGCGCCCAGGGCTTCCCGGCGGCGCGGTGGCAGAACCTGGACAGGGAGCACCTCTCGTCGTCCTTGAGGACGAGTCCCGGGCCCTCGAAGGTCCTGCAGCGCTCGTCGTACGGGCGCGTGTCGGCCTTCTCCTTGCCCCTGAACCTCTTGTGGGACGAGCCGTCGCAGAACGGGGCGCTCCTCGACCTGCCGCACCTGCAGAGCGCGTACACCTCGCCGTGCGGTATCTCGCGGATGTCCTCCCAGACGTAGCCGCCGTCCTTCGGGCGTATGGCCTTCTCGAAGAGCGGGACGTTCCCCTCGACGATGTAGGGACCGTTCTCGGTGATCCTGATGCGCATGCCCTGAGCCATGCGTACGTCTCGGCGTATGCGCGGATAAAGGTTGCCAGAGAAATGAGGGGTTTGCGGCCCCGCGGACGGGGCCGGTTTGAGCGTTCAGACGAACTTCACCGCGGTGCCGTAGGCGGTGACCTCGGCGGCCCCGGCGGTGATGGCGGACGTGGTGTAGCGCATCATGACGACGGCGTCGGCGCCCATCTTCTCCGCGTCCTCGGCCAGCCTCTTGGTGGCGATGGCGCGGGACTCGTTCATCATGTCGGTGTAGGTCGCGAGCTCGCCTCCGACCATGGACTTCAGGCCCTGGCCGATGTCGCGGCCGATGTTCTTGGTCTGAACCATGTTCCCTTTGGCGATCCCGATGATCTCGTAGTTCTTCCCGGGTATGTTCTCAGTAGTCGTCAACAGCATCGTCAAGTCCCTCCTCGATCTCCTTCAGCCTCTCGTTCGCGTAGTACAGCGTAGCGACGGCCATGCAGATGAAGACGACCGCGATGATGCCGACGGCCCACAGGGGCAGCTCGGCGTAGTAGTAGCCTACGGGCAGAAGCACGCACATCGCGACGAACACGATGGCGATGACGATGACCGCGGACTTCTTCAGCGCATCCTTCTCCATGGAACGGGATGTTTGTCGCATGTATTTCACTGTATGGGATAGGCATTCCACAATCCGCCCGACCGACGGCGTTAACTACGATGCCGACCGTCCACGGGAGGCCGGGAGACGGAGGACGGCCGACGGTAGGCGCAAGCCAGCTGAGGAAGTTCCCTCCTCCAAGGGCGAGGCGGATCCGGAAATCGGATACGGCGAGAGCCGTGGCAAGGGCACAGAAACGACACAGACCGGGCAGACAGGATGACCCGCCAGGCGGCGACGTTCCCCGGGATTTGGTGAAACGGCGACACCCCGCCGGAGCAAGTCCGCACAGCAGGGCAGACCGGCCCGGGACCTGCGGGTAGGACGCGTAGTTGAATGCCGTCTGAAACAGAAGGGGGGCTACTACCGCCACCCGGCGCTAAACCTATTGACGATCGAGGTGAGAATCCATGCTAGAGCTGAAATCCTGTCCAAAGTATGCGCCTGACACCGGAATCAGGATAAAGCCCCCCGAGGAGACCCTGAAGGAGGTCCTCCCGAAGCTGGGCATCGCCGGACTGGGCGAGCCCGAGGACATCACCGCCAAGGACAACATCGGCATCCCCGTGTTCTCCGTGGACAGGCAGAAGACCGCCCTCGGCAAGCCGAAGTACTACAACGGGAAGGGCGTGACGAAGGAGCAGGCCGAGGCCTCCGCTGTAATGGAATCTATCGAGCGCTACAGCGCCGAGCTCCAGGACTCCGACGAGGTCGCGTACGGGACGTACGAGCAGGCATGCGACGTCATGGCCACCGTGGATCCGGCGGACCTCATCCTCCCGATCTGGGCGCTGGACAAGCTCCAGGGCGCGGAGATCGCCTGGACCCCCGGATGGGAGATGTTCAGGGGCGAGCAGATATGGGTCCCTGCCTGCGCCGTTTACTACCCGTACAAGCCCGACACGGACCTCCAGCTCTTCAAGTTCCACACCAACGGCATCGCCGCCGGAAACACCATGGAGGAGGCGGTCCTCCACGCCACGTTCGAGCTCATCGAGAGGGACGCCTGGTCTATCGCGGACTACAGGAACACCGTGGTCCCCGACGTGGAGATCGACCCCGACTCCGTTCCCGGGCAGCTGCTGGCCAAGTTCGCCGCCCAGGGCGTCGAGATCCACCTCAAGGACCTGACCAGCGACATCGGCGTCCCCACCATCGGCGCTGCGGCAGATGACACCGTGACGAAGGACCCGGAGCTCCTGACCATCGGCGTCGGAACGCACCTGAACCCGGAGATCGCCGCGATACGCGCGATCACCGAGGTCGCACAGAGCCGTGCCACCCACAAGGACGGCAAGAAGATCAACGCCCAGCTCCAGAGGGTCACCAACGAGATGGGGTACGACCGCATCAAGGAGGTCAACCGCATGTGGTACACCCGCTCCAAGGACGCGGTGAAGCTGTCCGACATGAAGGACGAGTCCACCGACGACGTCCTGGACGACATCGAGGTCGTCCTCGGGAAGCTCGTGGACGCGGGATTCGACAGCGTCATCGCGGTGGACCTCACCCGCCCCGAGCTCGGCGTGCCCTCGGTCAGGATGGTCATCCCCTTCATGGAGGTCTGGACCATGGACGAGGAGAGGGTCGGCCCCAGGCTCAGGGGCATGTGGCCCCCCAGGCAGTGAAACCGAGGGGGCGCGTCCCCCTCCATCAACCATCTTAACTACGCGTTCTCCATTCCCCCGTCCATGGATGGGATCTTCAAGGCCGTCGGGTTCGACATGGACGGCACGTTCCTCAGGACCCGCGTCGACTACGCCAAGCTGAATAACGTCGACCGCGAGGTGTCGCTGCGCCACGGGATCCCGTTCGACGAGCTCGAGTTCGGGGACGAGCCGAAGAGGCCCAGGGCGCCGATAGGCGCATGGCTGGAAGCCAACGGCCGCGGTTCCGAGTGGCCCGCCATCTACCGCGAGATAGACGACCTCGCCACCGAGTGCGAGTGCGAGTTCGTGGACGAGGCGCTGCCGTTCCCCGGAGCGGTCGAGTGCCTCGCGGCGCTCAAGGCGAAGGGTCTGAAGGTCGGCATCCTCACGCGCGGGAGCCTGGAGTACGCCAGGAGGGCGCTGGGCCCGCTGTTCGGGGAGTTCGACTTCGTGATGGGCAGGGACTACTCGAACTACGACGAGGCGAAGCCCTCTCCGATCGCCATGCGCCAGTTCGCCGCCGAGATGGGTGTGGGGCTGTCCGAGCTTCTGTACGTGGGGGACAACACCACCGACTGGCAGTCCGCCGCCGGCGCGGGAGCCGCGTTCGTCGGAGTGCTCACCGGTACGGCCACAAGGGACGACTGGATGGCCGCCGATCCTTCCATGACGGTGGTGGACAGCGTGGCGGATGTCGCCGGGCTTCTCCGATCCTGAAATTCTTGAAAAGAAAGGCTAAGAGGTTTTGTCGCCGGGCCCCTCGGGACCCGGCATGGATCCTCACTGGGTCCCGTCTCCCAGGGTGTGCACCCTGTCCAGGGTCTTGAGGTGCTCCTGGTCGTCGTATCTGAACCTCTTGAGGTTCTTCTCGAACGTCTTGTCGGCGGGCATGAGCTTCTTCATGACCTGCATGAGCATGCTTCCCATTCCCATGAGGGACTTGTTCATGTCGATGCCGAACCTGGTCATTCCGCAGGTGACGTGGCCGGGGTTGACGACGTCGCGCGGATCCAGGACGGTCTTGAGCTCCCTGGTCATGGCCGCGGTCTCATGGTTGTGGATGACGTCCATCGCCCAGGCGAAGAACACTCCGAATCCGGTGGACCTTCCGCCGTACTCGGCGGCGACGTCGCCCAGGTAGAAGTTGAAACCGAATGCGAGCATTCCGGTGAGCAGCTCGTCGTCCTTGAAGTAGTAGGGCATGAAGAGCGCGGTCTGCCTGTCGGCCATGACCCCGATGACTCCTCCGGCCTCCATCTTCATCTCGTCGAATCCCTGGTAGCACCTGTCGGTGAACTCGCCCCAGTTGACGGTGGGCACGATGACCTCGGCAGGGATCTCCCCGACTCCGACCTTCCTGGCCCTGAACTCGTAGCACCTCTCCTCCCACTCGTGCTCGGCGATCTCGTTGGCGACCTTCCTTCCGCCCACGGCCTCGGCCATGGCGGTGACGGCGGCCTCCTCGAGGTCGTTGTGCTTCTCGTCTCCCTGGAGGGTGACGAGCCAGAGGTTCTTCACGTCCGGAGCGTGGACTCCGGCCCTGTGCTGGTTCTGGAAGTGCAGGTAGTCGGACCAGGCGATGTGCAGGGGCCTGACGGAAGCGTTGCCGACGAGGGCCTGCAGGGGGCCGTCGATGTCCTTGAGGTTGTCGAACTCGTAGGCGAGGCACCTGATCTGTCCCATGGGGTAGATCCTCATGGTGAAGGTGGCGATGAACCCGAGGGTTCCCTCCGCTCCGGAGAAGAACTGGTTCAGGTTGAAGGACGCGAGGTAGGATCCGGTGTTGTCCCAGCCGGTGGTGACGATGGAACCGTCGTCCACGATGACCTCGGCGTTGAGGACGTTCTCCCTGGCGGAGCCGTACTTGTAGGAGC
>JAUNYA010000004.1 GCA_030539565.1 Thermoplasmata archaeon
TCGACAGCCCGAACGAGTCCACGATGTTGTAGCCGTAGATCATGAAGATCACGGCCGCGATGGTCAGCGTGATCATGTACATCATGAAGACCACCAGCGTGGACTGGATCATCGAGTCGTCCACGGTCCTCCCGTCCATCTTCACCGCGTACACCGCGTTCTTGTGGACGATGCCGCGGAATCCGTTCTTGATGTACTCGTAGATGATCCTGATCCTGCTGAACTTGATTCCTCCGCTGGTCGAGCTGGTGGACGCCCCGATGACGGCGACGAGCATCAGCAGGATCATGCACTGCGAGGGCCACAGCGTGAAGTCCTCGATGTAGAACCCGGTGGTGGTTCCCAGGGACACCGTCGTGAAGATCACGTTCTTGAACGTGGTGTAGACGCTGCTCCACGTGGTCTCCTCGCCGTTGGACACGGAGGTCTCCGTCATGAAGAGGAAGAGGATCACCGAGATCGCGAGGAACCAGACGATCATCATCCTGAACTCGGAGTTGCGGCGGTACACCTTCTTCTCGCGCAGGTAGATGGTCCTGTAGTGCAGGTAGAAGTTCGTACCTCCCAGGAACATGAACAGGATGGTCACCCACTGGACCGGGTCCGAGTAGACGGCCATGGAGGAGCTGAACATCATGAGACCTCCCGTGGAGATGGTCGTGAACATCAGGCACAGCGCCTCGATGGGATGCACCTGGAGCAGCAGGAGCAGGACCAGGTTGATCAGGCTCAGGAACATGTAGATGAAGATGAAGGACTTGGCCGCCTTGCTGGTCCTCTGGGTGAAGTTGGAGTTGTCGGACCCGGCCAGCTCGTTCTGGAACAGGCTGCGCCCGAATCCGACCATGGGGAGGAAGTACAGGAAGATGATGACGACGGTGATACCTCCGATCCACTGCGTCATGGAGCGCCAGACCAGCAGGCTGTAGTCCTGGTACTCCAGGTCGCCTATGGCGGTGATCCCCGTGGTCGTAACGCCGCTCACGGATTCGAAGATCGCGTTCACCGGGTCGATGTCCGACAGGAGGTACGGCACCGAGCAGATCGCGAACATCAGCACCCACACGAGGGCCACGAGGATTATCCCGTTCACGGTCCGGAAGTTCCTGGACTCGGTGCAGGTCATGTACTGCAGGAACCCGAGCAGCAGGAGCGGCACGACCGGCGCCAGGAACGGGAGCGGGTCCTCCGCGTAGATGACGGCGATGAGGGCCGGGACCAGCAGCAGGACGGCGAACATCATCTCCACCAGGCCGAGCAGCCTGACGGTGGTGTTCTCCCACCTGACGAAGCGGTCGTGGATCTCCTTCCACCTCATGTCTCACAACCCCGCCAGGGTGCCCTTGCCGAGCACCTTGATCAGCTCGGACTCCTTCCTTCCGTCGGAGAACATGATGACCGCGTCGCCGCTCTCCACCTTCGTGTCGAGCACGGGGTAGATGATCGAGTCCCCGCGGCGGATGGCGACCACCCTCAGCCCCTCGGGCATGTTGGCGTCGCCGACGAAGCGGTCCAGGAGCCTGGATCCCATGTCGACCTGGTGGGTGAAGAATATGCCCTCCGAGCTCTGCATCCTGGCGATGGCCAGCTCGTCGGAGACGACGCACTTGATGATCTCGTTGGCGATGATCCTGTCGAACCCGATGATGGTCTGCAGGCCCGTGTACCTGAAGATGTCCTCGTACTCGCGCATGAAGAAGCGGGCGACGACCTTGTTGGCGTTGTGCCTCTTGGCGGACATGCAGATCAGGAGGTTCGTGTCGTCCTTGCTCGATGTCGAGACGGTGGAGTCGACCTTGAAGATGTTCTCGTCGTACTGGATGTCCGGGTCGGTGTAGTCCGCGTTGATGACAACGACGCCGCTCAGCTCCCTGGAGAGCGATTTGCACACCTCCGGGTTCTTCTCGATGATCTTGACGTAGCGCTTGCGCTCGTCCTCGGACAGCATCTTGGCCAGGTTCAGGCCGACGACGGAGCCTCCGAGGATGCAGAACTCCCTGGCGACCTCCTCCACGCCCATCAGGTCGTTGAACGCGACTATGGCCTGCTCGCTGCCGAACACGCACAGGCGGTCCCCGCTGTGGATCTCCATGGTCTCCGGGGACGTTATCAGCTCGTCGTCGCGGTACATGGCGAACACCGTGCAGTCCCGGGGGATCGGCAGGTGCATGACGACGCGGCCGACCACCTGGTGGTGCCCCTCCACTTTGAAAACGGCGACGCAGACGCCCATCTCCTTGATGGTCTCGTACTCCACGGCGTTCTCCAGCACGCAGAGTCTGTACATCTTCTCGGCGGTGACCAGGTTCGGGGAGATTATGTGGTCGATGCCCTCGACGCCGGCCGCGGACGTCTCGATGAGGTAGTCGGGCTTGTCCACCGTGGCGATGGTGCGGATCGAGGGCTTGATCCTCTTGGCCATCATGCACACGAAGAGGTTCTCCGAGTCGGAGTGGAGAGTCGAGACTATGACGTCCGCCTCCTGCGTCTCTATTGCGTAGCGGAGCACCCTGGGGTTGGTGCCGTCCTCCCTCAGAACTGCGACGTTCAGACGGCTCCTCAGGTTCTCGGCGATGTCCTCGTCCTTCTCGATGACCAGGACGTCGTGGACGTCCGCGATGGTCTCCGCGGACACGAAACCGACATCGCCCGCCCCGACGATGATGACCTTCATCGGCACGGCTGACGATATCGACGGATATATGACTTTTCAGATGTAGCTTTATAAAGGGGCTCTTCGGGCCCCCCGGCTGTCTATATAGGCTATGTAATCTCTTACCCAATCATATTTATCGCGATTACGGGCATTCAGGGCTCATGTGGCAACAGGTAAGCGAAGACTTCTGGAAAGAGAACCGCGAGTCCAAGGTCGGACAGGTGGAGGACACCGTCCGCGGTATCATCGACCAGGTCCGCGAAGAGGGCGACAAGGCGCTGCGCGACCTCGCCAAGAAGTTCGACAAGGTCGACCTCGGCGACATCGCGGTCTCCCGCGAGGAGATAGAGGAGGCCTACGAGCACGTCAGCCAGGAGCTGGTCGAGGAGCTCGAGAACGCCGCCTACAACATCCAGAGGTTCCACGAGATGCAGATGCCCCCCGGCCTCTGGCTGAGGGAGGTCGAGCCCGGAGTGACCCTCGGAGTCAAGTCCACCCCGCTCGAGAGGGTCGGATGCTACATCCCCGGAGGCAGGGCGTCCTACCCGAGCACCGTGCTCATGACCGCCATCCCCGCGAAGGTCGCGGGCGTGGACGAGGTCATCATGTGCACCCCCGCCCCCATCAACCCCCTCACCCTCGTCGCGGCGGACATCGCCGGGGTCGACGAGATCTACAAGTCCGGCGGAGCCCAGGCCGTCGCAGCCATGGCCCTCGGGACCGAGAGCATTGAGCCCGTCCAGAAGATCGTCGGGCCCGGCAACGTCTTCGTCACGGGAGCGAAGATGATGCTCCGCAACAAGGTGGACATCGACTTCCCCGCCGGCCCCTCGGAGATCGGCGTGCTCGCCGACGAATCGGCCGTGCCCGAGTTCCTGGCCGCGGACCTGATCGCCCAGGCGGAGCACGATCCGTCCTCCGCCAGTCTGCTGGTCACCTGCGACCCCGACCTGCCCGACAGGGTGTGGGCCGCCATGGAGCCCATGATCGAGAAGGCCCCCAGGAAGGAGATCATCGACAAGGCCCTGAACAACTCGGGATACATCATCGCCGAGGACATGGACCTGGCCATCGAGATCATGAACGGCATCGCCCCCGAGCACCTGTCCATCCAGGTGAAGGACCCGCTGGACGTCCTCGGCAAGGTCAGGAACGGCGGATCGATCTTCGTGGGACCATACACGCCGGTCGCCGCAGGCGACTACGCGTCCGGGACCAACCACGTGCTCCCCACCTCGGGACACGCGGCAACCTGTTCAGGCCTCAACGTCTCCCACTTCATGAAGACCTCCACCGTCCAGATGCTGTCCAAGGAGGGCCTCGCCGCCCTCGCCAGCACCATCGAGACGCTGGCCACGGCGGAGGGCCTCCACGCCCACTGCGAGTCGGTCAGGGTCAGGAAGCCGGAGGAGGAGTGAGAATGGTCGCCCGCCGGAAGAAGACGGACTCCGCCGAGACCCCGGCGGCCCCCGACCTGTACGACGCCAAGTACTACATCAACCGCGAGCTGTCGTGGCTGGAGTTCAACAGGCGCTGCTTGGAGGAGGCCGAGGACCCGACGAACCCCCTGCTGGAGAGGGTCAAGTTCCTGGCGATCTGCTACGGGAACCTGGACGAGTTCTACATGATCCGCGTCCCGGGGATAATCTCGAAGACGCCCATACCCGGCCCCGATTATCTCACCGTGAACTACAACAGCCTCATGCAGCAGGTCTCGGACACCGTCCAGGGTCTGGTTGCGGAGTACGCCGACTGCTGGAAGGCCCTCACCGCCGAGCTGGCCAAGTCGGACATAATAATCAGCAAGGTCGACGACCTGTCCCCGGACCAGCAGGCCTGGGTCGCCGGCTTCTACAAGCAGAGGGTCCACCCCCTGCTCACGCCCCTGGCGCTGGACGTCAGCCACCCGTTCCCGTTCATCTCGAACAACTCGCTGAACATCGCGGTCAGGATGTACGACAGGAACCACGAGCAGCTCTTCGCCCGCGTCAAGGTTCCCGTCGGAACGCTTCCGAGGTTCGTCCAGGTCCCCTCGACCAAGGGCGAGCACTACGTCCTGCTGGAGGACATCCTGGAGAAGCACATCTCATCCCTCTTCCCCGGCCTCGACGTCGTCGGCGCGTACATGTTCAGGGTCACCAGGAACGCCGATGTGAAGGTAACCATCGACGAGGCCTGCGACTTCATGACCGCCGTCGAGGAATCGCTGGAGGACAGGGACATCGGCTTCCCCGTGAGGATGGCCGTCGAGAGGAGCATGCCCCCCGACATGGTCAAGCTGTTCGCCAGGAACCTCAAGCTCAGCGAGCTCCAGGTCCACAGGACCGACGCGATCAGCCTCGGGGACCTGTGGGAGATCGTCGGACTCGACCGCCCGAAGCTGAAGGACAAGCCCTTCGAGCCCTACACCCCGCCCGAGCTTGCCGAGGGAATGGACATCTTCGAGGCCATCAAGGAGAGGGACTGGATCCTGTTCCATCCCTACGAGTCCTTCCAGTCCGTGGTCCGCTTCGTCTCCACGGCGGCGGAGGACCCCTACGTCCAGAGCATCAAGATCTGCCTGTACAGGATCGGGAAGGACCCCTCGCTGGTCAAGGCGCTTATGCGCGCCAAGGAGAACGGGAAGACCGTCTCCGTCCTGATGGAGCTCCGCGCCAAGTTCGACGAGAGCAACAACATCCTCTGGGCCAGGGAGATGGAGAAGATCGGCGTGCATGTGGTCTACGGCCCCGTGAACCTCAAGGTCCACTCCAAGCTGCTCCAGGTCGTGCGCCTAGAGGGCGAGAAGCTGGTCCGCTACACGCACATGAGCTCCGGCAACTACAACACCTCCACCGCCAGGCAGTACGGGGACATCTCGTTCCTCACCGCCAACCACGAGATCGGGGAGGACGTGGGCGAGCTGTTCAACGCCCTGACCGGATACTTCGGGCCCAGGATGTACACCAAGCTCCTGGTCGCTCCCCTGACCCTCAAGAGCTCCCTCATCGAGAAGATCGAGAGGGAGATCGAGGTCTGCAAGGTCACCGGCCACGGCTACATCGCCATGAAGGCGAACGGCCTGATCGACTCGGATATAATCGCGACACTCTACAAGGCGTCCAACGCCGGCGTGAAGATCGACCTGAACATCCGCGGCCTGTGCTGCCTCCGCCCCGGGATCCCCGGCGTGTCGGAGAACATCAGGGTCACCAGCATCGTGGACCGCTTCCTGGAGCACTCGAGGATCTACTACTTCGAGAACGGAGGCAACCCCGAGATGTACATGGGCTCGTCGGACATGATGCCCAGGAACCTGCTCGCCAGGGTGGAGGTGCTCTTCCCCGTGCTGGACAGGGACATGCTGGTGCGCATCCGCGAGGACATACTGAAGATACACCTGGCGGACAACGTGAAGGCCAGGGAGCTGCTGCCGGACGGGACGTACAGGCTCGTCACCAGGAAGTCCGGCGAGAAGAAGCTGAGGTCGCAGAAGTGGTTCATAGACCACAGAGGATGCTGGCATGGCGGAGAGGAGCAGTCCTGAGACCATCGGGTTCATCGACGTCGGCACGAACTCGATCCATCTGCTGGTGGTCAGGTTCTACCCGGACACGTCGGGGACCGCCATATTCCAGGACAAGGAGTCCGTCCGCCTGGGCAAGAGCCTCTACTCCACCGGGGTCATCGACCGCGAGTCCATCGAGAAGAGCGTCCTGGTCATCTCCAGGTTCGCCCAGATATCCAAGGGCCTCGGCGCCGACCGTGTTATTGCGTTCGCCACATGCGCCGTCAGGGAGGCGGAGAACCGCCAGGAGATCGTCGACGCTCTCGAGGGCATCGTGGAGCTGAAGGTCATCCCCGGACCGGAGGAGGCCAGGCTCATCGCACTGGGCGTGTTCGGCGACCAGGGGCCGGAGGAGCGCACCATCGAGCTGGACATCGGCGGAGGGAGCACCGAGGTCATCATCCGCGAGAAGGGCGAGGACATCTTCGTCGACAGCCTGAGCTTGGGCGCCGTGCGCTTCAACTACGGCCTGGACATAGACTGCTCCAAGCCCGTGTCGCAGTCCGACTACGACTACATGCTCCGCACGGTCGACATCTCGTCGTACCGCGCGGTCAACAAGATCCGCTCCATCGGGTTCAGGAAGGCGGTCGGCTCGTCCGGCACCATGATAGCGCTGGCGGAGATGTGCGCCGCCCGCAGGGCCGACAAGGACGCCTCGTACTTCACGCTCAAGGAGCTCCACTCGCTGATGCAGGACCTCCGTCCGATGTCCATGCAGCAGAGGCTCGCCGTGCCCGGAATGGGCAAGAGCCGCGCCGACATCATCGTGCCCGGCGGGGCGATAGCGGAGGAGCTCATGTTCCAGTTCGGCATCCAGCGCATCGAGGTCAGCCAGTCCGGCCTCAAGCAGGGCATGATGCTGGACCACCAGCTGTCCCGCGGGTACACCGTGTTCAGCGCCCGCCAGTCGTCGGTACGCTCGCTGGCGTACCGCTGCCAGTACGACCGCAGGCACGCCGAGAACGTCGAGAGGAACGCCATGTCCCTGTTCGACCAGTCGAAGGAGATGGGCCTGCACTCGCTGGACGCCCAGTGGAGGAGCCTTCTGTCCTGCTCGGCGATCCTGCACGACATAGGCGAGCTTATCAGCTACTCCAACCACCACATCCTGTCGCAGGTGATCATCGAGAAGGCCGACCTCCAGGGTTTCACCTGCGAGGAGACCCGCGCCATGGGCCTGATCGTCAGGTTCCACCACAAGAAGTTCCCCGGCCCGAAGGACTCCCGCTTCGAGGGCATCCCCAAGGACGAGGTCCAGGGCATACGCGTGTGCGCCATGCTGCTGAAGATGGCGGACGTCATGGACAGGCACAGGAACGGCGCCATCAGGAGCGGGAGGCTCTCGAGGAAGGGCGATACCGTCACGCTCGAGCTCTCCTCCGACGAGGACGCCAGCATGGAGATCTGGAGCCTGGAGAAGATCCGCCCCGACTTCCGCAGGCTCTTCGGCCTCGATCTTGTTCCGGTCTCTCGCGAGAACCCCTCGCCGGCGGCCCGCGCCGATGCGGGACTCGTTTCCTCAAAGGGTAATTGAACAGACGATTATCCTCAAAAGACTTGAAAATCCGTACAGAAATCGGCATTTCGCTGGATTTTAACGCCGTTTGACCATTTTTGGGAAAAAGATACTTAAACTCCGAGGGGATGTCGAGAATAAAGCGGAAACCGGTCCCCTTGCATGGAAGAGATTCCAAACCGGTTTCTGCTTACCTCGTTCCGGACACGTGTTTTTATCAGTGCACCGCATCCTCCGCGAAGGGGTGAGGGCACGGTCACGGCGACGGGATTCTTCGAGCAGTCGGCGGCTTACAACGGCACCGAGCTGAAGAGCGGGCTGTGCTCGATCTGCAAGGGCGCCCACAGGCTCTGCGGCAAGGACCGCTGCCCCCTGATGATAAAGTTCTACTCCCAGCAGAAGACCCGCCCGCTCATCGACGCCAAGGACCTGGCCGGCTCCAGCCCTCCCGCGGTCTTCGTGGGGCGGTACGGCTACCCCAAGGTGGACATAGGACCCCTGCTACCGCCGGAGTTCGGGGACACGTCGATCATGGGGACGCCGGAGCGCTGGGTCGGGAAGTCCATAGACGAGATCGTCGACTTCAGGTTCCGTCTCGTCCGCGGGAAGTACCGCATAGACGCGACGGACTTCCGCAAGTACGGGAGGATAGTGGACAACGTCCAGGAGCTCGCATTGACCGAGCGCCCGGTGGACGTGGAGGCATCCTTCACCCAGAAGCCCAAGGGCCGCGTGGTCCTCGACGACAACGTGGAGCCCTTCGGCCCGTCGGCGAGGATGGAGCAGATGTCCCTCGGCAACGGCAGGTTCGAGAGGAATCTGGAGAGGAGCTTCTACGACATCGACATGAAGGCGACGGACGCCGTCGTCTCCGCTTACCGCAACGGGACGCTCATCTCTGAGATCCAGAAGGCCTTCTCTGTGGGGACGATGGGGGTGGACAAGCGCCGCCGCTTCGTGCCCACCAGGTGGAGCATCACCGCCGTGGACGACATCATCGGGAAGGACCTGCTGAAGACGACCAGGTGGAACCCCACGATCGACGACTTCCGCCTGTACAGGTGGGAGGAGCTGGACAACCGGTGGGCCATCCTGCTGATGCCGTGCACCTGGAGGTTCGAGCTCATCGAGGCCTGGTATCCCAACACGACCTGGAACCCGTCGGGCAGGACCATCGACATCATCCACGACTCGGAGTTCTTCGACGGGAGGACGGAATACGCCCACATCGGCGGCTGCTACTACGCCTCGAGGATGGCCGTGAACGAGCTGCTCATCGAGGAGGGGCGCACCGCGGGAGCCGTCATAATGAGGGAGGCCCATCCGGGCTACGTGATGCCCGTCGGGGTGTGGAACGTGAGGGAGAACGTCCGCGCGGCGCTGCGCACCAAGCCGGAGCACTTCGAGACCCTCGACAAGGCCCTCGACGTCGTCGAGTCTATGATGGACATCAAGCGCCAGGGCTGGATCGCCAACTCCGACGTGATGAGGGACTGGATCGTCCAGAGGAGGATTGAGGACTATTACTGACACCACCCTGGGCGACTTCACCGGAGAACCGCTGGAATGGGACGGGCCGTTCAGGCTCGTCGAATGCTCCAGGGCGCTCTCCCCCTCCGGCCTGCCGGAGATGGACTACGCCGTCAACCCCTACGGGGGATGCGAGCACGGCTGCATCTACTGCTACGCCCCGGGGCACACCCATTCCGAGCTGTCGGAGTGGAGGGTCGTCCGCGTCAAGAGGAACGTGGTCGACAGGCTCGCCAAGGAGCTCCCCTACGTCCAGGGAACCGTCGGCCTCGGTACGGTCACGGATCCGTACCAGGCTGCCGAGCGCAGGTTCCGCCTGACCCGCGGCTGCCTGGAGCTCCTCGCCTCGAGGGGCATGTGCGTGCACATCCACACCAAGTCCGACCTGGTCCTGAGGGATCTCGATCTGCTCAGGGACATGGACGCCGTCGTCGGGATGACGATAACCACCGTCGACGACCGCATCTCGAAGATGACGGAGCCGGGCGCGCCGCTGCCCCGCGCGCGCCTCCAGACGCTCGAGCGGCTGGTGGAGGAGGGCGTGGACGCCTACGCGCTCGTCGCGCCCGTAATGTCCACGCTGGAGGGCCTGGAGGGCGATCTGATGGACGCTCTCAGGGAAACGGGCGTGAGTGAGGTCTACATGGACTCCCTGAACCTGAGGCTGGTGGACACGACGCGCCTGGACCGCATGGGGATCCGCCCTTCGCCCGAAGCCGAGAGCATACTCGACTCGCTGTGCAGGGACTGCGGGGTCAAGGGCACGAGATGCTTCGGCGACCGCTACCGACGAAGGTCTGGTTCTTCCATCCATTGGATGGTGAGATTAGCAACACTTTTATAGAAGAACTAAATTGTCGGAATCAAACTACAGGTGATACTACCATGTACGGTTCTGGAAACCAGCCCGTTATCGTGCTCAAAGAGGGCACCGAGAGGAGCAAAGACAAGGAAGCTCAGTTCAACAACATCAGCGCCGCCAAGGCCGTCGCCGACGCGGTCAGGTCCACCCTCGGACCCAAGGGGATGGACAAGATGCTGGTCAACACGATCGGCGACGTCGTCATCACCAACGACGGAGTCACCATCCTCAAGGAGATCGACGTCCAGCACCCCGCCGCCAAGATGGTCGTCGAGGTCGCCAAGACCCAGGACGCCGAGTGCGGGGACGGGACCACCACCAGCGTCGTCCTCGCCGGAGAGCTGCTCAAGCAGTCCGAGGCCCTGATCGACGCCAACGTCCACCCCACCGTCATCACCAACGGATTCAAGATGGCTGCTGACAAAGCAGTGGAGATCCTCAACGAGATCGCCATCGACGCCAAGAACGACAAGATCCTCAAGACCGTCGCCCACACCGCCCTCACCGGCAAGTCCGTCGGCGACGAGGAGGATGTCCTTGCCGACATCGTCGTCAAGGCCTGCAAGGCCGTCGAGGAGGACGGAAAGGTCGACACCAAGAACATCCGCGTCCAGAAGAAGGTCGGCGGGGTCATCGGCGACACCTACCTCGTGCAGGGAGTCGTCATCGACAAGGAGAAGGTCCACTCCAGGATGCCCACCCACGTCGAGAAGGCCAAGATCGCCCTGTTCTCCTGCCCCCTCGAGGTCAAGAAGACCGAGTTCGACGCCCAGATCCAGATCACCGACCCCACAATGATGTCCTCCTTCCTCGCCGAGGAGGAGAACACCATGAAGGCCATGGTCGACAAGATCAAGGCCGCCGGAGCCAACGTCGTCTTCTGCCAGAAGGGAGTCGACGAGCTGGTCCAGCACTACCTCGCCAAGAACGGCATCCTCGGATACAGGAGGCTCAAGGAGTCCGACCTCGAGGCCATCGCCAAGGCCACCGGAGCCAACATCGTCGGAAACGTCATGGAGCTCACCAAGGCCGACCTCGGAACCGCCGGAGCGGTCGACGAGAAGCAGGTCGGAGAGGACGGAATGGCGTTCATCACCGGCTGCAAGAACCCCAAGGCCATCACCATCTTCGTGCGCGGCGGAACCGAGCACGTGCTCGAGGAGGTCGAGAGGGCCCTGAACGACGCCATCCGCGTGGTCGGCGTCGCCATCGAGGACGGGAAGGTCGTCGCCGGAGCCGGAGCCCCCGAGATCGAGCTCGAGCTCAGGCTGGACGACTTCGCCGCCTCCGTCGGAGGAAGGGAGCAGCTCGCCATCGAGAAGTTCGCCAAGGCCATGGAGATCATCCCCTGGACCCTCGCCGAGAACGCCGGTATCGACCCCATCGACAGCATCATCAAGCTGAAGAACGCCCACGAGAAGAAGGCCGCCAAGGCCAAGTACTTCGGACTGGACCTCGACAGCGGCGAGGCAGTCGACATGCAGGCCAGGAACGTCCTCGAGCCCCTCAGGGTCAAGGTGCAGGCAATCAACTCCGCCCAGGAGGTCGCCAACATGATCCTCAGGATCGACGACGTCATCGCGTCCCGCAGGGCGCCCCCGATGCCTCCCCAGGGAGCCGGCGGAATGGGCGGAATGCCCGGGATGTGATCCCGTAAAACTCCAGGGGGCCGGAGGCCCCCAAACCCCTCCTTTTTGCAATTCCTGCGAGGACTACCATGGCCGCACACGTCTCCGAGCGCGCCGACAGGCAGGAGACCAGCGCCTGGGTCCAGATGGGCATACTCGTCCTCGCGGCCACGGCCTGCGCCTCGTTCCTCGTCTACCAGGGCCAGCACATGTCCGGGCTCTGCGTAGGGTTCGCAGGGTGCGTCCTGATAGTCCTGTCGGGGTTCGTCTCCCTGAACTCGGCGTACCAGATCGACAACGGTTCCAGGGATTACTCCAGACTCGGACTTCTGTGCACCATCGTTTCGATTGTTGCCGTTATCGGAATCACGTATTGGCTCTGGACTTCCGTTCAGTGAAGCCCCTCTGTCGAAGCGCTCATATCTCAAGCACTCGACTCCATTTTGTGTAAGTCGCGGGACACTGCTGGTATGACAGGCCCACGCGTCGTTTTCCCACGTTTTTGACCAAACCGTCCATTGTTGATGGATGGTCCAGATGCGTGAAGGCTAGAAGGAAACGGGTTGGAGGGGTTTGAACCCCCGCCCGTAAGGCGGGATGGGTCCTCAGGCTGAGGACAGCGAGTACGTGTACTTCGTGGCGAAGTCCATCACCAGGCACAGCGTCATGGTGCCCTCGGTCTTGTTGTAGACGACGGACCACCTGGTCTGGTTGCTGGCGTTGTCCTGCTTAACGGTCTCCAGGAGGTCGAAGCACTCTGCGGTGTCCATGACCCCTTCGGAGGACTCCATGGCGGCCCCGACGGTGTCGTAGCGGCTCTGACTGCTCTCGGTGACCTCGATCACGCCCTGGAGGTCCGGGGACACGTAGTGGTTGGTCATGTATGACGTCTCGACTACGTAGTACTCGTTGTCGTAGATCTCGACCACGGCGGTCTTCCCGGAGGCGTCGCTGATCATGATGTGGTAGTGCGCCATGCAGAGGTCGTAGTCCATCAGGAGCTCCAGGGCCTTGTCCGTGGAGTCGGCGTTGTCCAGGATCAGGCGCAGGGCGGTGGTGATGAAGATGGGGGTCCTCCCCTCGTGCGTCATGCTCGCGTACCCGGAGTTCTCGACCGCGTTGATGGAGACGCTCACTCCCTTCTCGTTGACGCCGTCCATGGGCATGTACGCGACGGCACGCACCGCATCCTTGGCGGCGAGGGTCTCCGGGGTGTCGCCGGCGGTGTACCCGAACACGTTCAGGTTCACGATGGAGAGCGATTCGTACCCGTTCTCCGGATCGGTGTGAACGACCGCCGCCACGCTGCCGCTGAAATCCAGGTTCCTGGCGAGGAGCAGGTCCCCGTCCTCATCGCTCACTGCGAACGTGGAGCACGCGGTGCTCCCGGCGCCGCCGATCCCCGTCCCGTTGGTGACGTTCTCCTTCAGGTAGTTGTTCAGCTCGACCATGGTCGTGGAGCCCGTGGCGAGGTATCCGTCGAACTTGTAGTCGAAGTCCACGTCGATGTAGAACAGCTTCTGGTCGTCCGACCAGGTGACGGTGATGTCGTTACCCTCGCTTTCCTGCCCTCCGTTTAGCAGGACGGCCGCTGAGGCGGCCAGTATGACCACAACCACGGCGACGACCGCGATGCCCTTCTTGGTTGAGCTATTCATCGTATCCCCAGATTTACGCTCTGATTGCTTTTGACTCTTTCCCGCCGGGCTTCGTGTTGCGCCGTGGGATCCGCATCCGGAAAACCTACGAAACTTGGGCGTAATTTTAGCTCTAACCTTTATTTTATATACCTACCTGACGATTATCCGCACGGGATGCACGATGCGTGCTGCGCTTTACGCCAGGGTCTCGACCGAGGATCAGGCGGTGGAGGGATTCTCCCTCGACGCACAGATCAAGCGGCTGGAGGCCTACTGCAGGGTACGCGGCTGGGAGGTCGCGGACGAGTACAGGGACGAGGGTTTCTCCGGAAGGAACATCCGCCGTCCGGAGTACGAGAGGATGATGTCCGAGTCGGACAGGTGGGATGTGCTGCTTGTCCTGAAGATGGACCGTATCCACAGGAACAGTGTGAACTTCACCCATATGATGGACGAGCTCCGCGAGATGGGGAAGGAGTTCAACAGCGTCCAGGAGAAGTTCGACACGACGACGGCGATGGGCCGCTTCGTCATGGACATCATGCAGAGGATTGCGCAGCTGGAGAGCGAGCAGATCGGCGAGAGGACCTACATGGGCATGGAGTTCAAGGCCCGCAACGGCACCGGCCATCTCGGCTCGGGGCATCCCTACGGCTACGTCTACACAGACCGCGGTCTCGAGGTCGTGAAGGATGAGGCGCACACCGTCCGCGCGATCTACAACATGTACGTCCGCGGGTCCACCATGGAGGACATCGCCGGCTTCCTGAACGATGCCGACGTGCCGGCCAAGAAGGGCGGAAGGTGGAACAAGCAGTCGGTCTGCAACATCCTCCACAACCCGCTGTACGCCGGATACATGGACTGGAACGGCATCGTCCGCAGGGGCGAGCAGGAGCCCATCGTCGACGTCAAGGTCTACGAGAAGGTCAACGGCCCCGTAGAGCTCAGCTGACCATGCGCGCGGCCATCTACGTCAGGGTCTCGACGGAGGAGCAGGCCGCTGAGGGTTATTCGATAGAGGCCCAGAAGGAGATGCTGCAGGACTACTGCATCGTCGACGGCTGGGATGTGGCCGGCGTCTACGAGGACGACGGTTTCTCCGGGAGGAACGAGAAGCGTCCGGCGTACCGCCGCATGATGTCCGAGATGGACAGCTGGGATGTGGTAGTGGTCATCAAGATGGACCGTATCCACAGGAACAGCCGCAACTTCATGAACATGATGGAGCAGCTGGACCGCCACGGGAAGATGTTCGTCTCATCGTCCGAAGCGCTGGACACCACCAACGCGCTGGGCAGGTTCGTCGTGGACATGATTCAGCGCCTTGCTCAACTTGAAAGCGAGCAGATCGGCGAGAGGACCCACATGGGCATGCGCGAGAAGGCCGAGACCCTCGACTCTGCGGAGACCGGCAAGCGCACTATGGGATTCACCCCGCCGTACGGATACTCCCTCGAGGACGGCGCCCTCGTGGAGGATCCGTTCGAGCTCTCCGTCGTCCGCAGGATGTTCGAGGAGTACGCCGAGGGCAGCACCATGGACCAGATCTGCTACAGGCTCAACGGCGAGGGGATCCTGACGAGGAAGGGCAACCCGTGGAACCGCAGGAACATGGGCAACATACTGCACAATCCCGTGTACGCGGGGTACATGCGCTGGGAGGACCTGCTCATAAGGCACGATGCCGGCACGGCGGTGACACCGAGGGAGTTCAACTCCGTGCAGGAGAAGATGGCGTCGAGAGTGAAGGATCCATCCAGGCGCGAAGTGAAGCTGTTGCCAGTCGAGGACGACTTCGCGGCCGGATTCTGACCATTTATATTTAATGTTTATCCAAAATCGTCCATAATGGACGACGCATCCAATATCATCCAGGCTTACATCCGTAAAATCTGCTGGCCATGCTGCGCCTGACCCTACTGTATTAAATATCTTGGACGTCGAATCATTGGATGGGTTCGCAAGGCCCATTGGAGGAAAACAAATGACTGACGACTGCAAAACCATCGACCCGACAGCCTTCGGACTGTTCATCGTCGCTCTGGTATCGCTCCCACTCGCACTGAGCGGACTTCTCGGATATTTCGGCGTTGACGACATCACCTCGACCGGAATCTCCGCGTTCCTGTTCATCGGCGGAATATTCATCCTGATCGCCTCCCTGTATGCCTACAAGGCCGGAAGCAACTTCGGATTCATCGTGTTCGGACTCGTCGCGATGGGTGTCATCTTCGCCGGACTCGGACTTGCCGACTTCTATGTCTGCATCTCCCTCGGCATCATCTACCTGGTGTGCCTGGTCTGGTCCATCCGCGCCAAGACCCTGAAGACCCTCACGCTCATCCTGCTGACCACCGCCCTGGTGTTCTTCGCCACCGGATGCAGCGCGCAGTTCGACGGCGACTGGACCACCCTGTTCTCCGGCGTCGCGGCTCTGCTGAACTTCCTGCTCACCCTGTACCTGGCTTTCGCCCTGGCTGACGAGCACATCCGCTGCTACTGAGCGCGGTTCCGGAAACCTCTTACCCCCCATCGGGGGTCCTTTTCTCTGAAAGTTTATTATGGGGTTGCCGATGCCCAGTGCATGAGGAATGACACCAAGAAGAAGGTCCTCGCGTACGGCATGGTGCTCATCATGGTCGTCGTCTGCGTTGTCGTGGCGGCTTCCGCCATGATCTGATGCCCGGAATCGCGATCGTGACCGGCGCCTCCTCCGGCATGGGGGCGGAATTCTGCCGGTCCCTGGACTCCGAGGGCTTGGAGTGCATATGGCTCGTCGCGCGCAGGGCCGACAGGCTCGAGGCCGTGGCCTCGGAACTTAAGACCCCTTCACGCGTCATAACCACGGATCTCTCCGGCCACGAGGGCGTCGATTCCCTTCTGTCCATCGTCGCTTCGGAGAAGCCCGACATCCGCTTCCTTGTGAACTGCGCCGGGCTCGGGAAGTTCGGGAAGACCTGGGAGGTTCCCGCGGAGGACACCCGCAGCATGGTCGGACTCAACGTCTCCGCCTTGGTGGACATCACCAACGGCTGCATCCCGCTCATGAGGAAGGGCTCATCCATCATCGAGGTGTGCTCCGCGTCCGCGTACATGCCCCTGGCCGAGCTGAACGTCTACTCGGCGAGCAAGGCCTTCGTCAGGGCGTACTGCGAGGGCCTGAGGCAGGAGCTCGACGGCACCGGTATCTCGCTAATAGAGGTGTCCCCCGGATGGGTGGGCACCGAGTTCATCGCGCTCTCCCAGAGCTCCGACTCCGTGCCTGAGAAGGTGTTCAAGCACACCGTCACCTCCGAGCGCGTTGTGGCCGATGCGATGAGGGATCTGAAGAAGGGCAGGAAGAGATCAGTCTGCGGGCCGTACAACAAGCTCCAGGTCTTCTTGTGCAGGCACATGCCCGCCATCGCTTCCCGTGTCTGGAGGAACTCACTCAGATGATCCGCCCCATGAGGGATTCCGACCTCCCCGCGGTCCAGGCCATGGTCCGGGACGTGTGGGAGATGGACACTTACGGCGAGATCGGTGACGAGGCGTCCTATCTGTACACATCTCAGTGCGTCGACAAGGGTGATTTCTCCTATGTTCTGGAGGAGGATGGCATTATCCTCGGATGTGTGGTCGGCCGCATCGTGAATACGTTCTCGTTCCCAAGGCATCCGATAAGGATGATGCGCACCGCCCTGTCCATGAGGGGCAGGCCAGGGTACGATGAGGCGACGTCAGACATGCGCATCCTCGACGCCACGGACGCGGAGCTGCTGAAGTCCACAGGCCGCCGCTTCGACGGGGAGCTGGTGCTCCTGATCGTCTCCGAGGATGCGAGGGGCAGGGGCATCGGGAGGCAGCTGTACTCGCTGGCGTTGGACGAGTTCAGCTCCGGGGGGTGCAGGGAGATCTTCCTGTTCACCGACGACGACTGCGGCTACGGGTTCTACGAGGCATCTGGTGCCGAGCGTCTCGCGGAGAGATCCGTGAGGCTGGCGAACGAGGACCTCCTCATGATGATCTATTCCGTCGAGCTATGACTTTCCGAGAATTTCGGAAAGTGTTGGGTATGTTAGACATGTATTTCCGAAATTCTCGGAAAGACTGCATGAATTTCCTATAGTATTTCCGAATTCTCAGGAAATGCAATCAACATTAAATCCTTGAAACGCATACTTGTACTGTGAGCAATGTAAATCGTCCTCGTTATGAGTCCAAGATCCGCCCGTTCATAGGGAACGGCAACATCAAGGGGATAACGGGAATCAGAAGGTGTGGAAAATCCACGATAATGAAGCTCGTCACCTCTGACATCCCCGGTTCCAATCTGATCTATCTCAACATGGACCACAGGTCGAACTGGCCCTACAAGGACTCCGCTCTTCTGGACAAATACATCCACGATCACCTCGTCGAAGATGCACGCAATGTCCTGGTTATCGACGAGGTCCAGGATATCATAGGCTGGGAGGCTGAAATCAGATCTCTCGGCTTTGAGGAATGCTGCGACATCTACATCACAGGGTCCAATGCGCATCTCCTTTCCGGCGAATACGGTACGCTGCTAAGCGGTAGGGTGAATCTGATCAACGCATTCACGCTGACATTCTCCGAGTGCCTCACATTCGAACGCGAATACAAGAGCGAGCGCTCCGTAGAGGAGAGCCTGAACAGGTTCCTGCGTGTCGGTGGTTTCCCCAAGCTGTGGCGCTACGGGTATGATGAGGATGCCTGCCTCCAGGAGGTCCAGGATACGCTCGACATGGCCCTGAAGGTCGATGTCTTCTATCGCTTCAAGGTGACCGAACCCGATCTTTTGGAGCGCATCCTTGATTTCTTCTGCGACAACATCGGCAACCCCACCTCTGTGTTCAACATCTACAAGGCACTGAAGAAGAACGACCCCTCCACCAACAAGGATCTCGTGTACTCCTATGTGCAGTATCTGGAGAGTGCTTGCCTCATCAACAAGGCGAAGGTCCTGGATCTGAAGGGTATGGTACACCTCGAGAAGGGATACAAGTACTTCCTTGCAGACATCGGGATAAAGAATGTGCGGATCGGGTTCAGACCCACAGACATCTCCGGTTATATGGAGAACATAGTCTATCTCGAACTCCGCAGTCGTGGATACTCGGTCTCGATCGGTGACATCGACGGCAAGGAGATCGATCTCGTCGGCATCAAGTCAAATGAACGCGTCTACGTCCAGCTCACGGAGGAGCTCACCACCTCGGATGTGGTCAACCGTGAGTTCGGCAATCTCGCTGCGATAGATGACAACTACCCGAAGTATGTCGTGACACTGAAGCGTGGAATGTTTGACAACGACATGGATGGGATTCATTGCACCACGCTTTTGGAGTTCCTTCAAATGGAAAAGTTCTGATTCGTTATTAATTAAGTTGGTAAAGGTATTAGCTTAATTATTAATGTATTATTGAATTTTTACCTTCAATCCGTCGAAATCATTCCTCCTCTCTAGATAGATGGCGTTTTCATTCATATCTAGAATATCTGATAAAAATCAATTAAGTAACGTATTCACATTAATTAATTATAAACAATCAAAACAAGTGGGAAGTTGTGAAAAAATGATGAAACGTCAGATACGTTGAATCTATCGAATCAAAACGATGATATTGAGTAAATGTAGAATTAATTAAGCTGATTACTTTATTTGATTAATTAATTCAAGCATATGGAAATTATGCGGAATTATAGGCAACTACCCCAGCAATTCTACAGATCCTGAAAACTGATGAAAAAACGTCGATTTTGCCCCGGATCCTATCATTTTCGAGGGCCCAGAAACGGGGTCGTTTTCGGACCCGCTTTTGTGCACGTTTACCCTACCCTTTTTGCTCATTTTCCGGGATCCCAAGGTCACATTCGGGAGGCCGTCGTGGACAAAAGAGTGCCCAAAAATCGATGAAAAATGCGATTTCACCCTGGAATTCAACAAATTTCTGAAATTATCAAAAATCGGGTATAAAACGGCATTTTTCCCTCAAATTTCATAAAATCAATATGGCTTCAAATTATTTAATGAAGTAAAGCAATTAGCTATAATTATTAAGCTTCTCCAATTGCCATATTTGCAACGAGTGTAGATATTTAATTAATTTACTAAGTAAAGCAACTAGCTTAATTAATATCAGATAATGAAAAAAGTTGGAAAAAGTTTAGGGAAACGGGTCAATCCACGATCTCGTCCCTCATGTACATCATCATGCCCTGCAGACTGTTGACGACGCGGGAGTAGGAGTACTCGAGGGAGGCCTCGTCCTCGGTGAGGGAGTGGACGTACTCGTCCTGGTGCTTCGGATCCTCGGAATCCTTGACGGCTTCGATGATCCTCTTGAATCCGGCGACGACGCTCGCCTTGACGGTGAAGTCGATCCCGAGCAGCGCGTCGCATATCGCAACGTCGGTCTTGAGGAACCCGACGATGTCGTCGCAGACGTCCACGTCGATCTCGCCCTTCTCGTAGGCCTCGAGGGTCTCGTCGATCTTCGAGTCCTTCATCGCCTTGACCCTGCGGATCGTGTCGATGCTCTCGTTGCTCAGGAACTTGCCCTTGTACGAATCATCCCCTGCAGCCGGAGCCTCGGCGACGGGCTCCTCCTTCTTTGCTTCGGGCTCCGGAGCCTTCTTTGCGGACTGCATCTCCTCGAACGCGGGCTCGAGGACGGAGAGCTTCTGCTCGGCGAGGTTCAGGTCGATGCGGAGGGACGCGTTCTTCGACTTGAGATCGTCCACCTGGGCGATGAGCATCCTGCGCTCGTCCCTGAGCTCCTTCAGCTCCTCCTCCAGGGTGGCGGCCTCGTTGCGCGCATACTCGAGATCCTGTGAGAGCTGCTCGACGCGCCTCCTGCATCCGGAGAGCTCGTCCTTCACGGCCTGCAGCGCCTCGGAGGCCTCGGCGGACCTGCCGTCGTCGGCGCGGATGGATTCCACCGCCTCCATGAGTAGGCGGCGGACGTAGTCGCCGATGTCGGCCTCCTCGGAGGTCTCGGACTCGGAGGGGGAGGACTTGAGGGAGTTGAACGACTCCTCGTCGGCGCGCTCGGTGTCGGACAGCCTCGAGTTGTACAGCGCCGAGTCTATGGAATCTAGCTCTATCTCCGCCGCGCCCTCCGTGTCCAGGAGGATGTCGCAGGCGTCGATGTCGTCCCCGAGGGAGACTATGATGTCGATGTACTCGTCTAGGTTCGCACGGTCGATCTTGGCGAGCGAGGCGAATACCATGATCTCGTTGAGCTTCCTGTCCCTGACCCTGGCTACGGTGTCCGCGTCCCACATGCGGGGGTCATGAGAATCCAGCGTAATAAAAACAAGGGAAATGGTTTCAAGAGGTTTAGAGGAATAGAAACCATGAGTGCAGACCGTGGCGATTACGCGGCGCACCTCATCCTGGCCTGGAGGGCCTCGATAACCTTGGCGTAGAACAGCTCCATGGACGCCTCGTTGTCGGTGAGGCTCCTGGTGTAGTCCTCCTGGTGGCTGGGCTGCGGGGACGCGCTCACCACGGATTTGATGATCTTCATGGCATGGTCCACGCTCGCCTCGTTCCCGAAGTCCGTGTTGATCAGGGTGTCGCAGATGGCGACGTCGGTCATCAGCGCGCCTGTGACGCCGTTGCACACCTCGGCGTCGATGGCTCCGGCGGCCGTGGCCTCCTGGAATGCGCGGATCTTCCCCTGTTTCATGTCCCTGATCCCCTGGAGGATGTCACGGCGGTCGTTGGACAGGTACTCCCCATCGGGGATGACCTCTAGCTCGGACCTCGTGAATGACTGTGCGGTGTCGATTTCGCTCATCATGCAAGAAATCCGGTCCTGCGTATTTCAATGGGAACGGAGATTGGATGCAAATATGGAGTATACTTCCAACTAACATCAAATTACTTACCTTGACATCTGGATAAGCGGAGCGGGATTCAGCGAACCTGCGATTCCATTAAATATCAGATGGCGGGCATCGCTCCGGATGGTCGGAAACAGTGGCCATCTCGGGGAATCTGGAGTTGATAATGCACCGCGCGTACATCGCCGAGACGTACTGCCCGGTGTTCTGGCGGAAGGATTCCAGGATGAGCCTCTCCCTCTGGTCGAGGACGTCCATAAAGAGCGCGTCGAAGTCGGACTCGTCCACACGGTCGAGCTCGGCGACGGCGGCGGAGATCTCCTCGCTGGTGACCGCCTTGAGCGAGTGTATCCGGAGGAGGATCGAGCACTCGACCATTACCGCGCCCATGTAGAGCAGGCTGTTCCCGACGACGTCCGGGTCCTGCCCTATCGTCCGGACGGAGCAGATGTTCATGATGGACCTGATCGCGATGAGGAGCCTGTCGTCCGCGTCGGTGAGACCGCAGTCCCTCGAATCCGCGAGACGGGCGGCCATCTTCAGAAGTGGCATGTGGCGCATCAGCTCGCCGGTCATCCAGACGAACTGCGCCTCATCCTCGCTGTCCCTCTCGCTCAGCGACGAGAAGTACTCGTTCATCAGGTCCGGGGGCATGAAGGCCAGGTTGTCCTCCAGGATCGGGATCTGCCTGTCCAGGTCGCCGACATCATTGCCCCCTATGGAGGACATCATCCTGGCGCGGGCTATCTGGCGCACGAGGCTGTCCACCTTCAGTTTGCGGCGCGTCTCGTCGAGCGTGGGGTCGAAGGTGACCATTGCGGTCTCGTATCCCTTCCGGATGACGATCCGGTTCAGGACGGGGATGTCCTCCTCGTTGAATATCGTGCTTTTTCCTCCAGCATAATTAGTTTAGCTGGTAGCTTAATCAGATTGATTATTCTCAGATGACGAATTGACACCCGAGATGTTCTCCTCGATGATGCGGTCGAGCTTCCTCGAGACCGCGATGGCGAAGCGGAGGCAGTCCTCCTTCGAGTCCTCCACGCGCTGCGACGGACCGCGGATCACATAGGGCAGGAATCTGACGTTGGGCCTGGCTGAGTCCAGCTCCAGGGAGATCTTGTCGATGTCCTTGCTGGCCTTCTTTATGTATTCGTCGGTGGTGACCTTGAACAGCGCCCTCTGCCCGTTGACCGAGTTGAACGCCAGGGGCGTGTCGTCCACCACGATGCGGTACCCTGCGATCTCCGAGTACGCGAGTACGGGGATGCAGAAGCTGGGCCAGGGCCCCTTGAAGAAGAGGCGGTGCGTGTCATCGAACCTGAGGTCGGCGAACGCCACCGTCTCGGTGAACGCGGCGATCCTCTCCAGGAGCTCGGCGTCGGCGACGTGAAGCGACTGCACCTCGTCGGCGGAGGGGTTGTCGAAGGACGCATTTACCGGAACGCAGTAGCGGCAGACGTATCCGCCGTTGATCTTGGCCACGCCCTCCCTCTGACCGCACACGAGGCAGGTCTTGTCGGCGGGCTCGTCCCTCTTCTTCCTGAAGAACATGGACTTCGCATCGCACGCTGTTATTTCAACTGCTCGAATAGCGTCACGGATGCTTCGGATAGGAGATCTTGAAGCTGTTGCCCTCGATCGACACGCCGGGGCCGTGCTCCACGCTGAGGTTCTCCTCGTCGGAGTACCCGATCGTGTCGATCCCGTCCAGGACGACGTCGGTCTCCAGCAGGTACTGGAGCACCCCGCACACGAAGCGCATGACCTTCTCCGGCGGCGCGTCCGCGTTCAGCACCTCGATCTCGTCCCTGCCGAAGGCCTCCAGACCCTGGGTGTAGGAGCTTATCCCGCCCTCGGGCGTGCTGTACAGCCCCACCCAGATCCAGCAGCCGACGGGGAGCTCGCCGGACTTCATCCTCATGGCCTCGGCCAGGTACATCTCCGGCGAGAGGACCGTTCCCTGGAAGTACACGCCTATGGCGTTCCCCAGGCTACACGCGGCCGCCACGAGCTTCGCGTGCATCAGCGCCGCGTCCACCGGCGATCCGGAGTGGTTGACCAGAGCCACCATCAGGTGGGCCCTGTGGCGGGAGACCTCCTCCACGCCCTCGGGCCAGAGGAAGTTGTTCGCGGCGTTCTCCTCCGCCTCGCCGTCGGGGACCGGGTGGCGGACGAGGCTGTACGCCGCGAGGTGCCCGTCGCACTCGAAGACCAGGCTGTCGTCACCGTCGGGCTCGGGGGTCTTTATGCCCCAGTCGGACTGCAGGGCGGCCCTGACCAGCTCGAGGTCGGCGGACGGGTCGGAGAGGAGGACGATGGCGATGAACGGACCGCCCATGGTGTCCTGCCTCATCACCCTGAGCTCCTCGTCGAAGGAGACGATCACGGGGCTGTCGTCCTCGAAACCGCCGAAGCTCAGCGTGGGCCTCAGGCGCCTGTCCACCATGACGCCGTAGAGCGGGCGGGTGGCCGCACGCTCGCCGAGGACCTCTCTGGCCTCCTTCTCCATCTCCGGGATCGAGTCGATTATCCTGCGCAGGTCGTCGGCGGGCATCTTGGAGATGAACGCCTCGTTCATTGCGAAAGTCACCATGACCTGCCCGGACGGGGTGTCCAGCATGTATGTGCAGTACGGGTGGTCCGGTATCCAGCCCGTGGGGGAGAGCGCCTCCTTGACCTCAGCCAGGCCCTCGGGGTCCACGGCCATGCCCATCACGGCCTCCGCCCTGAGGGAAGGTTCGCCGTCCTCGTACCAGAACGCTTCGTGCACGTCGTCGCCGAGGGTGTCGTCGCGCTCGTCGCCTATGAAGTGGAACTCCATCTCCTCCAGAGAGCGGCCCGCAGATATGTCATCCAGGAGCCTGTTGAACTCCGCGTCGTCCGGCACGATCTGCAGGCCCCTCATGGCCGCGGCGATGGCGCCCTCGCGGTCCCCGAAGTGGGCTCTCAGACGGCCGAGCGTGAGCCAGCACCAGGGGTAGTCCGGGTCCTCGTCCACGCCCCTGGAGAGGTACTCCATGGCGAGGCGGGGCTTCCCGATGTAGAGGAGGGCGTTGGCGTAGCGGTAGTACCATACCCCGCATCCGGATGCGGAGCGCTCCACTCTGGAAAGCCACTCGACGGCGGTGAGGTAGTGCTCGTAGTCGTCGATGTTGTTGCACGCGTAACCGATCCACAGCGCTATGTCGAGGTCCTCGTGGGCCTGCTTCTCGGTGAACCTTCCCTCGGCTATGCCCTCGGATATTGTGCGTCCGATGGATTCCAGCATCGCGTGGAAGTTCCCAGCGTCGCCCTCCATGTAGGACTCGAACCCCTCAATGTCCTGCGGGCGCAGCAGCCCCGACTCTCCGCTCATGGGGGGTGTATGGCGGTATGGTTAAAAGCGATTGCGCACCGGATGGCGGATTCAGCGCTCCATGTCGGACCTGAAATTGGAGCCGTCGGGCCCGTGGACCTCGATGTCGACCTCCCCGGCGTACTCCCCGACGCCGATCTCCATGGCGCGGATCAGGTGCTTCTCCGCCTCCTCCACGCGCCCGAGCTTCATCAGGGCGCCGGCGAGGTCGTGGTGCAGCGATATGAGCGGGTCCTTGTCGGGGAGGCCGTGCATCTCCAGCATGCCCTCCAGGATCTGGACCGCCACGGTGAGGTCGGTCACGCCGAGCTCCTCGAGCCCGATGTCGGCTTCGGCGCCGGCGCGCATGACCAGGGCCATGACGAGGGACTCGGGGTCCTCCAGGGTCCCGTTCTCGATCAGGCGGGACCCGGTCTCCACGGCCTCGGTGTACCAGCGGATGCACTCCTTGGGATCGTTCAGCGAGTCCGCGGCCTCGGCAGCCAGGCACTGGAGGTCCATCCTGCGGTTCTCCGACCAGGGATCGCCGCCGGATGCGGCAGAAAGCCCCCGGTCCAGGAACGGCCCGCAGTCCTCGGAGTGCTCCGAATCGATGAGGTTCTCGCAGGCCGCGATGCACATCCTGACGATGGAGCGCCTGTCGAAGTGGAGGGAGGTGTCCCTGAGCTCCGCCACCCTCTCGGCGGCGACGGCGTACTCCTCCACGGGGTCCCCGCCCTGGTCGAACTGCAGGGATGCCAGGGTGGTGTAGATCTTGACGAACGTACCGGCGTCCACCGCGTCCTCCCCGAGGGACGACGCGATCTCCGCGGCGGACTCCAGGTCCTCCATGGCGGACGTGCGGTACTCCATCATGGCGAGGACCGAGCCGCGGTTGACGTACGCCTCCATGAGCTCGGAGGGGTCCCCTCCGTTCTCCAGCGCGTAGACCCTGTCGTTCAGCTCCTGCAGCGTCGCCTCCAGGTGGGTGTCGGCTCTCTCCATCGCCGGGGCAATCGGCGGGGCCACGTATAATGGTTGACAATCAACTCCAACCTCCGAGCAACGCCAACTTAAGATACCCGATACCCATCGTCCCGACATGAACCATGAGAGGATCCTAGCCGTGCACGACATCTCGTGCGTCGGGAGATGCTCCCTGACCGTCGCCCTGCCCATCATATCGTCGGTCGGACTGGAGTGCTCCGTGCTGCCCACAGCCGTCCTGTCCACCCACACCGGCGGATTCAAGGGATTCACCTACCGCGACCTCACGGAGGACCTGGTCCCGATAGACGAGCACTGGGGCACGCTCGACCTGAAGTTCGGCGCGTTCTACACCGGCTTCCTGGGATCCTTCGAGCAGATCGACATCGTCTGCAGGCTGTTCGACGACCTGTCCCACGAGGGAACCAGGATCTACGTCGACCCCGTCATGGCGGACGCCGGGAAACTCTACACTGTGTTCGGCCCGGACTTCCCGGCCGGCATGAGGAAGCTCTGCGAGAGGGCGGACGTCATCATGCCCAACCTGACCGAGCTGTCGCTGATGCTCGGGACCGAGTGGATCCCCGGGCCGTACACCCACGAGTACGTGGACTCCATGCTGGAGAGGGCCCGCGAGTTCGGCGTGAAGAAGGTCGTTCTCACCGGAATCAGCTTCGAGCAGGGCATGGTCGGAGCCGTCTACAGGGACTTCGAGACCGGGGAGACCGGCGAGGTCATGAGGAAGGAGATCCCCGGATACTACCACGGCACCGGCGACGTCTTCGGATCCGCCCTGGTCGGGGCGTGCGAGTCCGGTCTGACCCTCGCCGAGGCCGTCGAGGCCGCCGTGAACCTCACGGTGAGCAGCATCATCCGCACCTACGACTCGGGAGCCGACATCAGGTTCGGGGTGGACTTCGAGCCCGGCCTGGCCGACTACATCGGGGAGGTGTCCGGATCGAAGCGCGGCATCACCGTCACGCCGGTCACCGACGAGGACAGCCTGCGCATCATCGCGTCCCTCGCGAACACCGTCTGGAGGGAGGCCTACGAGGGCATCGTCGACAGGGCCCAGACCGCGTACATGATAGAGCGGTTCCAGAGCTACGAGGCCATCAGGGACCAGGTGGACAACAGGGGCTACACGTACCTGCTGGTACGCGACGGCCCCAGGGTCGCCGGCTACTGCGGCTATGTCCCCGACGACAGGGGGCTCTTCCTGTCCAAGATCTACGTCCACAGGGACTTCAGGCACAAGGGCGTCTCGTCTCCGGTCTTCGAGCACCTGCGCACGGTCGCCAGGTCCCTCGGGAAGTCCAAGGTCTACCTCACCGTCAACAGGGGGAACGAGGCCGCCATCAGGGTGTACGAGCACGTGGGGTTCGAGATCGTCGAGTCCGCGGACAACCCCATCGGGGACGGCTTCGTGATGAACGACTACATCATGGAGATGAAGGTCTAAGCCAGATGTTCATACCCACCACGAAGGAGGAGATGTCCCGTCTCGGGTGGGACTCCCTCGACATTGTGCTCGTATCGGGCGACACATACTCCGACAACTCGTACAACGGGTCCGCGCTTGTGGGGCACTGGCTGATCGACCACGGCTTCCGCGTGGGCATCATCGCGCAGCCGGATGTGAACTCCGGGGACGACATCACCCGCCTGGGCCAGCCGGAGCTCTTCTGGTCCGTGTCCGCGGGATGCGTGGACTCGATGGTGGCCAACTACACGCCCACCAGGAAGTTCCGCAAGGACGACGACTTCACGCCGGGCGGGGTCAACGACCGCCGTCCGGACAGGGCCTGCATCGCGTACACCAACCTGATCAAGAAGCACTCCAAGGGGAAGCCCATCATCCTGGGCGGGATAGAGGCCAGCCTCAGGCGCATAGCGCACTACGACTTCTGGTCCGACTCGGTCCGCAGATCCATTCTATTCGATTCCAAGGCGGACGCCCTCGTCTACGGCATGGGGGAGCTCTCCAACCTCGAGATCGCCCAGCGCATGCGCGACGGGAGGGACTGGAGGGGGGTCCGCGGGATATGCTGGATCTCCTCGCAGAAGCCGGAGGGCTGCGTCGAGATCCCCTCGTACGAGGAGGTCAGCCGCAGGGACGAGCGCCGGAGGTTCATGAAGGCCTTCTCGATCTTCCGCCACAACTGCGACCCCGTGACCGCTAAGCCCCTGTGTCAGAAGCACGGCGACAGGTGGCTGGTGCAGAACAGACCGCAGAGGTGCATGACGCAGGATGAGCTCGACGCCGCGTACGAGTCGTCCTTCGAGAACGCCGTCCACCCGTACTACGCGAAGCAGGGGAAGGTCAAGGCAATGGAGACAGTGAGGAACTCGGTCACGACGCACCGCGGCTGCTACGGGGACTGCTCCTTCTGCGCCATTTCCGCCCACCAGGGCACGACCGTCGTCTCGAGGTCCGAGGCATCGGTCGTGCGCGAGGTGACCCGCATGGCCGCCGCGAAGGGCTTCAACGGGACGATACAGGACGTCGGTGGACCGACGGCGAACATGTACGGCATCGAATGCTCGAAGAAGGCAGCCAAGGGCCGCTGCGAGGACAGGAGGTGCCTCGTCGGGCAGCCCTGCCCGAGGATGCCCATGGACCACTCAGCTCAGATACATCTCCTCAACTCGATCTCAGAGATTGACGGCGTACGCAAGGTGTTCGTGAACTCGGGCATCCGCCACGACATGATCGTGGCGGACCGCGCCCACGGGAGGGAGTACCTGGACCTCCTCGTGACGAAGCACGTCTCCGGCCAGATGAAGATCGCCCCGGAGCACGTGTGCGACAACGTCCTCCAGCTGATGGGCAAGCCCGGTAGGGACGTCCTGGTCCGCTTCAAGGGCATGTTCGACGCCAGCTGCAGGGAGCGCGGCAAGGACGAGTACCTCACATACTACTTCATCGCCGCCCACCCGGGATGCACGGACGCCGAGATGAAGGAGCTGTCGGAGTTCTGCAGGGGCACCCTGGGGATCTGTCCGGAGCAGGTTCAGGTGTTCACGCCCACGCCCTTGACCTACTCCACCGCCATGTGGTGGTGCGGATGCGACGAGAAGGGCCGTTCCGTCAGGATAGAGCGCTCCATCCAGGGGCGCCAGAGGCAGAAGGACGCTGTCGTCGGGAGGAGGGATGGACGCCGCGCTCACCGATCTGCTGACCGACCGCTGCTCCCGCTACGTGGACAGGGTCGAGGCCTCGTTCGTGCCGAAGAAGGACTTCTACTACGCCTGGTCCGCCAGGAACGGCGTCGCCACGGTGCAGATGTCCGACTACCTGGAGGGCGCTCCCGACGAGGTGCTCGCCGACTTCGGCGAGATGGTGGTCCGCAGGGCCCTCCGCCTGAAGTGGGAGGAGCCCCAGTCGTTCCTCGACTTCGTCCGCTCCGACTACTTCGTCGTGTCCAGGAGGCCCGTTTTCATCCGCAGGAGCAGGAACCTCATGAGGACCGACCGGGGGGAGCACCGCTTCCTCCCGGACTCGGTGGACAGGCTCATGTACGCCGGCCTCCTAACCGCGGACGACATAACCAACTCGTGGTTCTCCTGGACCCGCAGGGACAACCTGAGGCGCCTGGGCTTCTGCGGTACGATGTTCCGCGTCGTCGGCGTGTCGTCGGTCCTCGACTCCCCGGACATCCCGGACGAGATGGTCGACTTCGTGGTGTACCACGAGTGCCTCCACCTCCGCCAGGGCTACCGCCCCTCCTCCAGGGTGCACGACTCGCAGTTCCGCGCATGGGAGCGCCGTTTCCCCGATTCCAGGGCCGTCGAGGAGCGCCTCAGGGAGCTGGGCGGCATCCGACGGCAACTATTCTAACGGATGCCGTCATGCGGTGGCATGGACGAGCAGCAGGGTTTCCTCTTCCAGGGGACCGACGGCGAGGCGGAGTACGACATCGACCAGGTCCGCGAGATGGCGGCCAGGGACGAGCCGGATGGAGTGTACGCGCTCGCGATGGCGTACCTCTTCGGATGGGACGTGGAGGCCGACGAGGACCGCGGGTACGAGCTGCTCGAGAAGGCGGTGGACCTGGGGCAGACCGACGCCATGGCGCTGATGGTCCGCCTCTACATGCAGAGCGAGTACGACGGCATCGACAACGACCGCGCCGCCGAGCTCGCTATCACCGCCTCCAAGGACGGGATCCCGGAGGCCCAGCTGTACGCCGGTCTGGCGTACATGGACGGAGTGTCCGTCCAGCAGGACTACGCCGAGGCGGCGAGGCTCTTCTCGCTCGCGGCGAACCAGGGAGACCAGGAGGCCAGGACCACGCTCGGCTACCTCTACGAGAACGGCCTCGGCGTACCGAAGGACGAGGCTAAGGCGTTCAAGATGTACAGGACCGCCGCACGCGGTGGATCCGTGAACGCCATGTTCCATGCGGGAGTGTGCCTCGAGTTCGGCACCGGGACGCCCGTGGATATCCCGAAAGCACGCGAGTGGTACCTGCGCGGGGCCCAGATGGGCGACGCGTTCGCCATGGAGCGCCTGGGCCACCTGATGATGGAGGACAGCCCCGGGGAGGGCTTCGAGTGGTTCCTGAAGGCGGCCATGGAAGGTGTCGCCACGGCAATGGGCACCGTCGGGTTCTGCTACCTCGGAGGGACCGGTGTCGAACAGGATTCCGAAGAGGCCAGGAAGTGGCTGAGGATGGCCGCGGACAACGGCATAGAGGAGGCCTCGGAGGCACTCCTCGACCTGGAGAATCAGTGAAAGAAGGGGGATATCCCCCTGTTTTCGCCCTCACTCCTCGGGAACCGAGTCGTTGAGGATCACGTGTGGCCTTCCGTCGCGCTCGATGATCTCCGCATCCACCCCGTACACCACGCGGAGATTCTCCTTCGTGAGCACCTCCATAGGAGTGCCGGTGGCGTAGATCTCGCCGTCGTGCAGGAGCACGATGCGGTCGGCGAACTTCGCCGTGATGTTGATATCGTGGCTGATCATGATGACCATCATGCCCTTCTCCCGGGGCAGACGGCTCAGGACCTTCGTGACCTCGAGCTGGTGCCTGATGTCGAGGTTCGATGTGGGCTCGTCCAGCAGGACCACGGGAGGCGACCTGACGAGTCCGCGCGCCAGCATGACCTTCTGGTGCTGACCCGCCGAGAGCTCGTCGAAGTTGCGCATGGCGAGATGCTCGATCTGCATCAGCCTGAGGACTCCGTAGACCTTTTCCAGGTCCTCGCGGCTCGTCCCGAACTTACTGTCTATCTGCAGCCCGACCATGACCGTGTCGACCACGGTCAGCGGGAACGAGTCCTCGCTCGACACCGGGACGTAGCCCATCTTCTCGGCCACATCCTTTAGCTTCATCTCGTTGACGTCCAGCCCGTCGATGAGGAGCTCCCCGCCGGTGGGCTTCAGGATCTTGTTCATGCAGTGGATCATGGTGGACTTGCCGACCCCGTTGGGGCCCATGATGCAGATGAACTCCGGCCTGTCGAAGTCGAAGGTGATGCCCTTCAGCACGGGCACCTTCGGGTCGTAGCCGAACTCCAGTTGCTTCAGCTGTATCTCCATGGTATCACCACATCGATCTCCTCTGCCTGATCAGCAGGTAGAGGAACATCGGGCATCCGATGAACGCCGTTATCACTCCGACCGGGAGGAACGTGGGCGCGATGATGACCCTCGAGATCAGGTCGGCTATCATCAGCAGGACGGCTCCGAATGCCGCGGACGCCGGGATTAGGTACCTGTTGTCGGAGCCGATGAACAGCCTCACGATATGGGGCGCCACGATTCCGATGAACCCGATGATTCCCGTGTAGCACACCACGGAGGCGGCCATGAGCGACACGATGATCAGCAGGACGATCCTCAGCTTGTGCGCGTTCAGCCCTAGCGCGGTGGCGTTCTTGTCCCCGGTGATCAGGATGTTCAGCTTCTTCGACATGAACATCAGTATGACCGAACCGACCAGCGTGAATCCCGTGATTACGTAGAACGAGGTCCACGTGGCGCTGCTCAGGTCCCCGATGGTCCACCTGTACACGGCGGCGAGGCTGGCGTCCGATGCGCTCAGCTGGATGATGGTCGTGCAGGCGTTGAACAGGTACATGACCGCGATACCCGCCAGGATCATGGTCGCCGCGGAGGTGCTCTTGAGCGACGAGACCAGGATGATGACGGCCGCGGGGATCAGCGAGAACACGAAGGCGGTCAGGACGAGTCCGCCGGATCCCCCGAGGCTCGAGACGCTGAACCCGCAGACGATGGCCAACGTGGCTCCGAATGAGGCTCCCGACGAGATTCCCGTGGTGTACGGGTCGGCGAGCGGATTCTTCAGCATGCTCTGCATGGCTGCGCCAGTGACTCCCAGCGACATTCCCGCCACGAGTCCTGTCAGGATGCGGGGCAGGCGGTTGGTGAAGACGATCCAGTCCGTGGTCTCGTTCACCTTGGATGGATCCACGAAGTGGTACCATATGTCCCTGTAGACATCGAAGGCGCTGATCCCGGACGACCCTATGGTCGCCGCGTATCCTAGGATGGCTATCATCGCGATGACGCAGATGACGATGAACAGGATCTTGCGCCCTACATACTTGCGGTAGTCGTACTCCATGCACTCGCCGGAGTATGGCTCGCTCCTGTCGGAATCGGCGGGCTCCCTGCTGAAAGCAGCGGCGAGCCTGCCCTTCTCCCTAGACATGTTATCAGAATAATTGGGGGCGGAGGTACCCGCCCCCGGGGTTTGATCAGCTGTAGTAGTCCAGCACGTCCTGCATCTCGTAGTAGACCAGTCCGGCGAAGTCCTCGACAGAATAGTCGGGGTGGTACTTCTCCAGGTACTCGGCGAACAGGGCATCGCAGTCGAAGTCGAACAGATCGGGGTACAGGTGGTTGGCCAGGTAGGCGACGGTGATGTAGCTCGCCGGTCCCATGTACATGCCCTGGCCGAAGCCGAGGACGTTCCCCTCCTTGTAGGCGTTGGTCTGCTCGATGGCCTTGAAGTACTTGGTGTCCGTGTTGGTCAGCATGTCGTAGACGGTGGCCTTGGTCGTCTCCAGGGAGTCGTAATCCTCCAGGAACCCGTAGTAGAGCGAGAACACGATCCAGTCGGGATCCATGGTGATGATCCCCTCCCCGTCGATGCTTCCGTTGGAGTAGCCCTCGTCGATAGGGGTCCTTCCGCCGGCGGCGGTGACGAACTCGTGGACTCCGTTGTGCATTGTGGAGATGCTCGTTCCGTTGTAGGAGGCGAACACGAGGGGCCTCTCGGAGAGAGGGATGTCGGCGACAGCCTCCTCGATGGTGTCCAGGACGGAATCGGCCATCTCGGCGTACTCGTAGGCGGCATCCTCGCAGCCGAGGAGGTATCCGAGGGTGATGATACCGGAGACTGTCACATTGTCCTCCCAGAAGGGAAGGCGCACGACATCGACTCCGAGGGGAGCTAGGGTCTCCTCCATGTCCGCGTCGAACCATGCCCTGGTTCCGGTGATGAAGGCGCTGGGAGCCTCGTTGTCCCCCTGGGCGAAGACCTCGTAGTCGGGTGTGAACCTGCTTCCGATGTTCTGGGCCTGGGAGAAGTACTGGTGGTACCACTTGTAGTAGATGCTCGATGAGTCGGCGACCTGGTTGCACGCGTAGAGGACGTTCTCGTTGGCGCCGCAGATCAGTACCGCCTCGTAGTTGGACTTGTATCCTATTCTCCCGGCCTCTTGTTTAACTATGTTCAGTCTGCCCTCGGTCCGAATCC
>JAUNYA010000059.1 GCA_030539565.1 Thermoplasmata archaeon
AAGAAGAAAAAGAAGAGAAACAAAAACAGAAGAAGAGAAAAGGAAAAGAGGAGTGAGAGAAGATGAGCAGATATCCATTCATGGAGCGTGTCGACGAGTACATGGATACCCGTCGCGGGATCCTCGCCGACACTTCCTGGACCGGCCAGTACCGCCGTTACAGGAGAATGGAGCGCGACCTCATCCAGTTGAAGGAAGAGAACAGGATCTCTACATTGTCTCCGGCAAGGATGACCGAGGGCGATGTCAAGGAGTTCATCATCTACCGCAAGGGGAAGAAGACCGGATACTCCGACGTCAGCCATGACATCACCGCGCTGGAGCAGCTTCTGGTGTACTGCGGGAACGTTTCCGTCCGGCAGTGTCTCCAGAACAATCCGGGACTGAGGGCTCCCCCCAGGCCGCCGAGGCTCGATCCTCTGCCGCCCGAGGTGTACCCCGCAATCCTGGAGGCCTATCGCAAATGCGACCATGACGACCTCGCGATGGTCAGGGCGTTCTCGCTCGTCCTGATGTCCATCGCCTGCGGCACGAGGAACAAGGAGCTCCGGCTCGCCGATGTTTCCGATCTTGACACCGACAGGTGGCTTCTCACCATCCGTCATGTCAAGGGGGAGGCTACATACGGGGTCGTGAGGACCGTCCCGGTGCCCGAGGACGTCCGTCCCGCCGTACTCAACTACCTGTATCTCCGCAACGAATGTCTTTCTCAGCTGAACAGGCGTTCCAATGCGCTTTTCTGTGCATTCAGGGGCGAAACCGATCATCTGAGCAGCAACAGTTTCCGGAAGATCAAGAGCAAGGTTGAGGAGGCGATTGGGTTCACATTCGAGCTAAGGGACTGCCGCCGGACCTTCGGCCAGAACTATCTGGACAAGGGTATGAGGGTGGAGTCGCTCAGCGTGCTGATGGGCCACAACACGACGAAGACCACAGAGACCTACTACTGTAGGGTGCCCGAGTCGCAGGCGATCGAGGAGGCTAGGAGGTTGTGGTGATTCACGGAGGTTGTACCACTTCGTGATCTGGATGGAATGAAATGGTGCTGAGGGTGGGATTTGAACCCGCGGACCACTAAGGACAGGATCCTAAGTCCTGCGTCGTTGACCTAGCTTGACTACCTCAGCCCGATAGTCCCCAACCCCACTTCGGATATTACACTTTGGGGGGCTTCCGGTAGGTGCGGATGCTCTCCAGGGCCTCCGGCGTGGGGGAGGGGCCCCTGTCCTTCCCGACGGGGCAGACGGCTATGCACCTGCCGCACGGTGATTTCCCGACCTGGGCGAGCTCAGCCGAGCGTTCGACGCAGGCCTGCTTAACGGTGATCGCCTGAGGGTAGTCGGCCTCGCCCAAAGCGGACACGGGGCATGCCTTCACGCACTTGCGGCATCTGAGGCACAGCCCCTCGGACATGACCTCCCCGTACGGGAGGACGGCGTCGGTGATCACAGACGAGAACCTGATCCTCGGGCCGTAGGCGGGCGTGAGGAGCACGTTGTTCCATCCGAACGTCCCCATGCCGGCGAGGTACGCCGCGTGGCGGTGGGAGAAGAACGCCTCCGGAAGCTCGCGGAGCCCGGCTATGCCGTGGTATCCGTCCCTCGGGACGTACACCGCGCGGTGTCCGAGCGCGTTGAGCTCCAGTGCCAGCCTCTCGGACGCCTGGTCGAGGAGCGAGTTGACCACACCGTACAGGTGGTTGTAGTAGATCGAGGGGGCGGTGTCGACTATGGTCTTCTGGACCGGGACCCCGATGACTATCACGGAGCGCGCATCGGGCATGATGTCTGTCGGGCGGTGTCCCGGGCCGATGCGGGACGATATCAGAGGGTCCGTATCCCAGCGCTCCACCGGTGCGGCGGACATGTCGACGATCCCCATGCCCCTGGCCGTTTGGCGCAGGACGCCCATGAGCTCCTCCGGATCCATGGACAAGCTAGTGGGGTGCGGGGTATTAAGATTAGATGGTCAGGACGGCCTGTTCGTCAGGTCTCTGCTCTCCTCGTACGTGCTCCACCTCATCTCGTCGCCGCGGACCAGGACGTACTCGGGCAATCCTATGATTACCGGCTGTCCGGTATGGGGCTGGTACGCATCCCATCCGTCCAGGGTCCCGCAGCTCTCGAGATGCGTGAAAAGCGGTTCGTCCATATCTTCGTTGGCGAACTCCAGCACCCGCTTCCTGAGCTTCCGGTCCATGCTCCCGAATCCGCGACGGTATTCACAACCCTTGTCCACACGCATCGATGCGGTGTACAATCGTGTTCAATCGACGGAAACCCCCTATTCCCGAGGCTGGCACCGGCCTTTCACGCGCGTACATATTAAAACCAGCTCGCGGATAGCGTCGCATCGAGGTTTCAGAATATGTCGGATCTTCTATCAGACGGGGGGAAGCACCTCCTCCTCGGCAACGAGGCCATCGTCAGAGGCCTCTTCGAGGCGGGCGTCGGCTTCGCCTCCACCTATCCCGGCACGCCCTCCTCGGAGATCGGCAATCTCCTGGAGAAGCTGTCCGGGGAGGCGGGCATGTACTTCGAGTTCTCCGACAACGAGAAGCTGGCCATGGAGGTCTCCGCCGCGGCGGCGTCCGCCGGGGTCCGCTCGTTCGTCTTCATGAAGCACGTGGGACTCAACGTGGCCGCCGATCCCATGATGACCCTGGCCTACTCGGGCGTGAAGGCCGGGATGCTCATCCTCACCGCCGACGACCCGTCGGCGCACAGCTCGCAGAACGAGCAGGACAACAGGTTCTACTCGCACCTCTCGCTCCTGCCGATGGTGGAGCCGTCGACGCCGATGGGCGCGAAGGCCATGGTGCCGGAGGCGTACCGCATCTCGGAGGAGCTCGGCCTGCCGGTCATATTCAGGACGACGACGAGGGTCAACCACGCGCGCGCCCCGGTGGACTTCGGCCAGAGGGCCGAGCCCGTGACCAAGGGCCACTTCGACAGGGACTTCGTCCGCTTCGTGAACATCCCCGCCAACGCCAGGGTCAACAGGAAGAGGCTGCTGTCCCTGAACGAGAAGGCGAGGGAGATGTCCGAGAAGTCGCCCCTCAACTTCGTCGAGGGCGAGGGATCGGTCGGTGTGATCACCTCCGGCGTCTCGTACACCTACGTGAAGGAGGCGATGTCGAACGTCTCGATACTCAAGCTCGGGTTCACCAACCCGCTCCCGGAGCAGAAGATCGCCGAGTTCATGAGGGGCAAGGAGAGGATCATCGTAGTCGAGGAGCTGGACCCGTTCCTTGAGGACGCGGTGCTCAGGATCGCGGGACAGAACATGCTCGATGTTCCTGTCTACGGCAAGAGGTCCGGCCACCTGCCGTACGCGTGGGAGTACTCCCCGGACACTCTGCAGTCTCTGTCCGAACTTGCCGACGTCAAGGAGTTCAGGGAGCCCATGCCGCAGCCCCAGGTGAAGCTGCCCGCCAGGCCGCCCACGCTCTGCGCCGGATGCCCCCACAGGGGGATATTCGCTGCCACCAAGCGCGCTGTCGGCAAGAGGGACGTCATCTACTGCTCGGACATCGGGTGCTACACCCTCGGGGGATCGCCGCCTTTCAACGAGGCGGACTTCATCATCTGCATGGGAGGGGGCGCCGGCGCGGCCGGAGGGTTCGCCCAGGCCACCGACCAGCTGCCGATAGCGTTCATGGGCGACTCCACGTTCTTCCACTCCGGGGTCAACCCGCTCATAAACGCGCTGTTCAACAACCACAAGATCGTCATGGTCGTGCTGGACAACCGCACGACGGCCATGACCGGCCACCAGCCCAACCCCGGCACGGGGAGGGAGTTCGGAGGCGTGACCACCGAGGCCCTCGACATCGAGGCCATAGCGCGCGGTGTCGGCGCCAAGTTCGTCAAGCAGGTGGACCCGTACGACATCAAGGCTGCCACGGAGGTGATGCGCGAGGCCATCGAGTACGACGGCGTAGCCGTGGTCATCACCAAGCAGGCCTGCCCCCTGGAGCTGAAGAAGCGCAGGATGCTCGAGTCGAAGGTGTGCGAGGTCGACCAGACGCAGTGCATCCAGTGCTTCACCTGCCTCCGCACTGTCGCGTGCCCCGCGCTGGTGAAGACAGACGGGCTCGTGAAGACCGACCCGACCCAGTGCATAGGGTGCGGGATGTGCGCCAACGTGTGCCCCAAGAACGCCATAGGGGTGAGGAAGTGAAGTACACCATCCAGATCGTCGGAGTCGGGGGACAGGGCGTCCTCCTGGCGTCCAACGTGCTCGGAACGGCGGCGATGGACGCCGGCCACAGGCTGATGATGAGCGAGGTCCACGGCATGGCCCAGAGGGGCGGGAGCGTTCTCTCGACCGTCAGGTTCGGGGACGAGGTCTACAGCCCCCTGGAAGCGGAGGGCGGGGCCGACCTGATCATGGGGTTCGAGCCCGCGGAGACCGTCAGGAGCCTGCACCTGGGCAACGGGAGCACCAGCATCCTGATGAACCTCGACCCGGTGCTGCCTTCCATGGTGGCAGCAGGATTCGAGGAGTATCCCGACGTGGAGATGCTCGTGGAGTCCGTGAGGAAGATCAATCCGAACCTGGTGACCATCGATGCGACCAAGCTCGCCATCGAGGCCGGGAAGGCCGTCGCGGCGAACGCCGTGATGATCGGAGCCGTCGCCGCCATGAAGGATTTCCCTCTGACAAAGGAGCAGCTCAGGGACGCGCTGGTCAAGCAGGTCCCGGAGAAGTTCAGGGAGCTGAACCTCAAGGCCTTCGAGCTCGGGTTCAACTCGATCCAGAACTGATAAACAGGGCCTTCGGGCCTCTTTCCTCATTTTCTTCATTTTCATCGATGTCCGCCATCTACATTTACAGAAAATTTTACAAATATCATTAAAATAATGTAAAAGAATTTGTAAAGCAGAGATGCGCGGACAGCTCAAGGACATAGGATTCCGCCTAACCGAGTTGGCGGACTACCTGGGGATTTCGAGGCCCACCCTGTACAAGTACATCGAGTGCTACGAGTCGGGGGACTACGGCCAGATCCGCCCGGACATCCTGGTATTCTTCGGCTTCCTCGAGGCGAATCCCGGCATCGACAAGCGGTCGGTCCTCCAGTACATCGTCTCCCACATGGGCGGCGACGGGAAATCCGAGGACATGGCGGAGCTCGTCGAGGCCATGGAGCGCTTCGGGCTGCCGCGGGAGAAGGTCGACTTCATACTCTCCGTCGTCGGAGGTAGCTGGATGGACGACCTGATCCCGTACCTGAACCGGTACCGCGCAGTGATGGGGAGGCCCGACCTCGAGGACGAGGCGGAGGAGTTCTCCCACGCGGTTGAGGAATTCAAGAAGAGGATCTCAAGGGGAGTTGAGTGATGGTTTCGGAGAACGTCGAGAAGGCCAAGGTACGCAGCAATTGCGACGAGAGGTATGTGCTGATATCCAATTACCGTAGCATCGGTCTGGAGAAGCCTGCGAAGCTCGTGCTGAACCGCAGCACTCAGCCCGGGAGGATGGGCGACCTAGTCTTCCTGATAGGCCCTAACAACGCCGGGAAGAGCAGCATCATCGATGCCATCGAGTCCATTTCCACAGGATTCCTCGATACAGACATTCCACGGATGAGGATCAACGGTTCGGAGATGCCCAGTGTGACGCTGGTAGAATCCAGTCGCCGTGCAACAGATAACCCCGACTCTCATTCCGGCATGTCGAGTCTGAGGGTCTATCTTGTAAAACAGGGTCTTCGCGACTCGGAGATCTCCGCCATTGAGGGTTTCGTGTACAGCGGCAGATACAACTTCTCCGACCATCTCATCTTCGATATCCTCGAACCTGTAAATCCGAACAGCAACGGGATCGTCTTGTCCAACCCTACACATCTGGTTCCGATCGGTGAGAGGACCCGGGAGCAGCTTGCCGAACAGCTCGGCGGGGATTGCGACAGCTCATACGGCACGGCAATATGCAGAATGCTTGTCGAGAACCCGCACCAGGAGATGTTCGATATCAGCGATGACGCGCTGATCGGGATGCAGAATCAGGGCAGGCTCAAGGATGCATTCAGAAATCTGGTCAGAATGGTGCCTATGACCTCCGCGGATGATATCAGGAGCGTGATTGGGCAGTCCATGAACGATTCTGACATAGAACTGTTCACGGATTTCGTGAGTGACGGATCATATGTGTATGGGGAGCTGGGTGCCGATTCGGATATCGAGAAGGATTTCCCATACATGATGCGCGAGGATCGGAAAAGCAGAGATGTCGGGAACAGAAGCAGTACGAAGCAGGTGGTTCTCGAATCGATTTTCGTGTCTCCCAGGGATAATGAACGTACCCTTGCGCTCAGGTTGATGCTCTGCTACTACCTGTATCAGCGGAGCGGCTATGTCAGGCCGACAAAGACGACCGCCGTGTCAGAACGGGCACGCTCGGTGCTGCGCTACGATCCGTTCGTCAGGGTCGAGCCTCTCAACGCAGGAGCATCGTCTTCAGATCCGGAAGTCTGCATCATGAGGTATGAGGCGAATCTGAAGCATAGGAGCTCTGAACTCAGGACAAAGATCGACAATCTCAGCCCGCTTATGGAGCGTATCCTCATGTACATGGGGTGCAGCCCGGAGTTCCTGCAGAACCGCATGGACAACTACAGCAGGCTGAACAACCACAAGAAGCTCCTCCGTGACTTTGAGAATGAGCTCAGCGAGAGGATGGAGCCGATCAACGACCTGTTCAACCGGCTGTACATGTGCGGCGACGCGAGATACAACTTCAAACTGTACGTGTCGGAGGACGAGATCGAGATAGACATCGACAGGGGCGGTATACCCATAGTCCTCGACAACCAGTCGGTCGGGTTCAAATGGTTCTTCGACTTCTTCTTCACAGTGGTGTGCGGCGGTTCACTCAAGCCAGGGGACATCGTCCTCATGGACGAGCCGGCCGTCAATCTGCATCCCCGCGGCCAGATGGAGCTCAGGAAGGTGATGAAGGATTTCGCCAGGAGCAACCAGGTGACCTTCGTTGTTAGCACCCACAGTCCGTTCCTCGTCAGCTGCGACTATCTGGACGAGGTCCGCATCGTGAAGCTGGACAAGAGCATGGAGACGCATATCGAGAACAACTTCCAGATGGTGGAGAATGCGGGCAACGGGGATTTCAGCGTCGATTCCCTGGACGAGGTCCTGGAGTCATTCACCATCGACAGGCATATCCTGAGGGATCCGAAGACCCCTGCCATATTCGTCGAAGGAATCACCGACTACAACTACTACACGGCGTTCGCGAAGCTGCTGGGTGTCGATGATGTGACGTTCCTGCCGATAGGAGGTCTCCTGAACGACAACCTCAAGTCCAAGCTGCTGGAGATCGATTCGGAACCGATCCTCCTCGTCGATGCAGACAGGGAGGGATTCGCGAAGAAGGAGGAGCTCAGCTCTCCCGGGTCCGACGGCGGCAGGGTCACGGTCTTCACGCTCAGCGATGCGGATCCGTCTTTTGTGGGGGACTACAGCTTCGACGACTACAGGGAGAAATCCAGGGCCAGCGGTGCTAAGGGGTTCGAGGTGGAGGACCTGTTCTCCGCAGAGGACAGAGCCAACATCCTGCCTGACAGCAAAGAGTCCGACTTCTCGTCGGTTTTCAACCTATTCTCCCGGCCTCTTGTTTAACTATGTTCAGTCTGCCCTCGGTCCGAAT
>JAUNYA010000060.1 GCA_030539565.1 Thermoplasmata archaeon
GGAGGCCGCCGCCGGTCTCTCCGCTCTGTTCGGTTGAACGGAATCTGACGTTGAAACAAAGTCAAACCACTTACCCAAACCCCTTACCTTTGATTTTCAAGCGACTGGAGGCATGAACCCTGTGGACGACGAGAAGCTGGTCCTGAGGCTCTCCGCCGACACGGTCGCCGTTTTCCGCGCCCTGGTATCCAGGGGAGACTTCGAGACCATCTCCGACGCGGTCCGCACGGTCCTCGACGGCTATGCCGATGAGAGGTTGGCAGAGGGCGTCATGCCCGAGTACGACGACGTGGAGGAGGTCCTCGACATCTCGACCCTCACCCCGGACGGCAGGACCCTCGACGACATGATCCGCGCGGCCGCCGGACGCTACATGAACGGTACCAGCGCCGGTGAGCGACGTGGGCGACGCGATCCTGTTCGCATGCGGAGGGGCCGCCTGCCACGTCGTGGGGGAGCACAGGCCCGAGGGCATGCCCGTGGTTCAGCTGAACCCGGAGACGCCGCGCGAGTTCCGCGAGGAGGTCTTCGCCGGCATAGCCAGGGACCTGGCCCGCGGGGCCGTCGACGATGTCGAGTTCATGCTCGAGGACATGAGGGTGGTGTTCGTCTACACTGTTCTCGGTGGAGACATGGGCGCCGTCCTCCAGGCGGAGGTAGCGGACCGCGCCCACAGGCACGGATGCAAGGTGGTCACCGTCGCCGGCATACCGCTGGAGGTGGGCACGGAGCGCCGCGAGAGGGCGATAGCCGCACTGGACGGCACGGTGGTCTCCTCTGACCGCGTCCTGGTCCTGGACGGCTACAACGTGGCCCAGCTCGTGGACGACAACGTCCGCAGGATCGACTCGATCTTCCGCGCGTCGGCCCACGTGATGGAGTCGATGCTTGACAATCTGGCACAGCTGGTGGAGGGGCCGTTCTTCAGCACGTTCCCCGAGAAGGTCTACACGTTCTCCCACGTGTCCGACATGGAGCCCGCCCGCGCGGTCGCACGCGCCATGGAGGCGACCGCGTTCCCGACCGACCCCGCATACGGCAAGATGATCGTCACCGTCAGCGCCGCGTTCGGACCCGCCCAGCTGGAGCAGATCTTCGAGACCGTCGTCGAGAGCACCGGCATAATGCCCGACATCGTGAAGAGGGACGACCGTGAGGACACGAAGGTCCTGGTCTTCCTGCCGGTCAGGCTCGGTCCTTCTTCTCCCAGGGCTTCCCGTTCCTGATTATCCTCACGGCGTCGCCGATGACGCCCATGATCGTGCGGAACTCGTACTCCGAGGGGATGGAGCGTCCCATCATCCTCCTGAACATGACCCTGGTCCCGTTCCTGCGGTTCACCGGGTACCCGACCTCGTCCATGAGGTCGTCGAAGGTGCTGAAGAGGCGCTCCTTCTGCTCCCTGTTCGCCGGGAGGGACTTGCGGGGCACGTGGTCGGCCTGGTACATCTCGTACATGACGATGGTCGCCGCGTGGGAGAGGTTCAGGATGGGGAACTCGTCGCCGGTGGGCACCCAGACGAGCACGTCGCAGTGCTCCAGCTCCTCCTGGAGGAGCCCGATGTCCTCGCGGCCGAAGATGAACGCGATCTTCTCCTCGTATCCTCTGGCGCCCTCGGCGAACTCCCTCACCGGGACGGGGATGCGGGTGTAGTTGCTGTCCCCCTTGGTGGTGACGCCGCTCGTCCCCGCCACGAGGAAGCAGCCCTCCAGGGCCTCGTCGATCGAGGACACGATGCGGGCCTCCTCGAGGATGAAGGACCCGTGCTTGGCGCGGCGGAAGGCGTCGTCGTCCAGCTCGCACGAGGGGTTCACGAGGACCAGGTCCCTCAGACCGAAGTTGGCCATCGAGCGGGCGATGGCTCCCACGTTCCCCGGGAACTTGGGTCCGACGAGGACGATCCTGAAATCTGCCATGCGCCGAGCTAGAGCCGTCCGCTACTTAAGTGTTGACCGGAAGTATGTCATCCGACTGGCAGCGGGTCGTTGAAGGGTAGCCCGTCGTCCGTATCCGCCCATTCCTGCTCGGCCAGCCTTCCGTGCTGGTGTTCCTGGAAGCGCTCGCACATCGGCAGCGCCAATGACCGCCAGGGCGTAGTCCACAGCCTCGCGGTAGTCCCCGTTGAATTTGGAGTTGTGTCTGTGGAAGTCCCCGTCGGTCCTTATGAGTGCGAACCATCCGGAGTCCGACGGTTCGGTATAGAAGTCGAAACCAAAGCGACAGAAGTCGAATATCCATTCCAGATAGAACTCTTCATCATCCTGTGTTATGTAGAACCTCGGCAGTCCGGCGCCCAGGTCGAATCCGGCCAATCCGCTGGATAGACAGGAGTAGAACGATTCCACCTGGGTCCTCAACGTGTCCACGGATGTTTCGTCGATCGCCTTTTGCAACTCTCCAAGCAGTTCGCGGACGGCGGTCGGCATGTCGATGCGGCTTGTATCGCACGACATGCATTCTTCCGTTCCGGCGTCCGTGCCGGGTTTCATCACACCGCTCTCGAAACCCATCTTATCGTCCATCGTCCCACAATGAGGAGAAGGTGGAATCCTTAGTTACCGTTTCCGATTCGGGTGGATGCTGTGCAAGGCTAGACAAAACCCAGACAAGGGAAGGAGATTTACGTCCGACCGCGGATAGCCGGCCGTGGACATTCCGAAGAGTCACCCGAGATACAAGTCGCTCATGACCAGGGAGCTCCTGGTCGAGATGGTCGGCAGGGGCGTCGTCACGCCCACCGGCCTGATATCGCAGGGCAGGGGCGAGGCCTACGACTACCTCATGGGCGAGCGCACCATCGCGCCTGCCGAGGAGGCCGAACGCACAGCGGCCGCGCACCTGCTGGACGCCCGGAACCCGGTCATATGCATCAACGGAAACGCGGCGGCGCTGGACGCGCCCGGGCTGATCGCCCTGGCGAAGGCCGTACCAGCGAGGATAGAGGTCAACCTGTTCCACAGGACCCCCGAGAGGATGGAGGCCGTGATCTCCCACCTCGAGTCCGAGGGCGCCGGCGAGGTGCTAGGGAGGGAGCCAGACGAGAGGATCCCCGGCCTGGAGCACGACCGCGCCCTGTGCACCCGCGAGGGCATCTGGTCCAGCGATGTCATCCTCGTGCCGATAGAGGACGGCGACCGCGCCGAGGCCCTCGTGGCCATGGGGAAGACGGTGATCTCGATCGACCTCAACCCGCTGTCGCGCACGTCGAGGGCCGCCTCGGTCCCGATCTGCGACGAGATCTCCCGCGCCACGGCCAACATGCTACGCTTCGTCGGGGAGCTGAGGGGCGACGGACAGTCAATAATAAAGGCCAAGGAATCGTTCTCCCCGGCAGAATGCCGCCGCCGCACGGTGGACGCCATATGCGACTCCCTGCGCGCGGGTTTCGAGTGATAAAATGGATGATCTTGCCAAGAGAGGTTCCCTGAGGCTCCACTGGGCCGAGGAGCACATGCCCGTGCTCATGGACATCAGGAAACGGTTCATCGACGAGCAGCCCCTGGCCGGCCTGAAGGTCGGCATGGCGCTGCACACCGAGGCCAAGACCGGTATGCTGGCCGTCACGCTCGCCGACGCCGGCGCCACCGTGAGGCTCGCCAGCTGCAACCCCCTGTCCACGGACGACTCGGTCGCCGCCGCCCTCAGGGAGGAGTACGGCCTCGACGTCTACGCGAAGAAGTGGGAGTCCGACAAGGAGTACTACAACAACCTGAACACCGTCCTCAACATGGCGCCCGACTACATCATCGACGACGGCGCGGACCTCATCGCGATGGTCCACACCACCAGGAAGGACGTGCTCGGGAACGTCAAGGCCGCGAACGAGGAGACCACCACCGGCGTCCAGAGGCTCAAGGCCATGGCGAAGGACAGGGCGCTCCGGTTCCCCGTCCTCGACGTGAACGACGCCAAGATGAAGTTCATGTTCGACAACCGCTACGGTACCGGCCAGTCCACCTTCGACGGGTGGATGAACGCCACCAACCTGATCATCGCGGGCAAGAGGCTCGTGGTCGCCGGGTACGGGTGGTGCGGCAAGGGCGTGGCGATGCGCGCCAAGGGACTCGGGGCGTCGGTCATCGTCACCGAGGTCGATCCAATCAAGGCGATAGAGGCCAAGATGGACGGCTTCGAGGTCATGCCCATGGTCAAGGCCGCGGAGGTCGCCGACATCGTCATCACCGTCACCGGATGCAAGGACATCGTCAACGCCGATGTCCTCAAGGTGATGAAGAGCGGGTGCGTCATGGGCAACGTGGGGCACTTCGACAACGAGATCAGCAAGACCGCGCTCGACGAGATCTCCGTCTCCAAGGAGAGGGTCCGCGACTTCATCGACGAGTACAAGACGAGGGACGGCAGGAGGCTGTACCTCATCGCCGAGGGCAGGCTCATGAACCTCGGGGCCGGCCAGGGCCACCCCGCGGAGATCATGGACATGAGCTTCGCCACCCAGGCGCTCGGGCTCGTGTACATGGTCAACAACCACGACCGCATGGACAACGAGGTCCGCGCGGTCCCCGAGGAGATCGACAGCGAGATCGCGAGGATCAAGCTGAGGTCCATGGGCGTGGAGATAGACTCGCTCACCGAGGCGCAGGTCTCCTACATCACCGGCTGGGAGGAAGGGACCTGAAGGACCCGTTCCTCTCGGTCTACGGGCACACCACCCTGGACCAGATCATGACGGTCCGGAAGTTCCCGGACCCCAACACCTCGGAGGACGTCCTCACCAAGACGTCCTCCCTCGGGGGGACCGGGCCGAACATCGCCGTCGCCGCGGCGAGGCTCGGATGCCCCACCGCGCTCTGCGCCCTGGTCGGCAGGGACTTCCCGGAGGCCCAGAGGGAGTTCATCGAGAGGTCCGGCGTCATAATGGACGAGTTCGTGACCGTGGACGACTACGAGACGTCCACGGCCGTGGTCATCAACGACCCGGGGCTCACCCAGAAGGTCCTGTTCTTCCAGGGCCCCCAGGGCATCGCAAGCGAGCTCGGCATCGAACTAACGTCGAACGCCAGGCGCTCGAAGCACGTGCATCTCTGCACCGGCGACCCCGAGTTCTACATCGACGTGATGCTGAAGGCCGAGAGGGCCAGGAAGTCCCTCGATCCGGCGCAGGAGTCGCACAGGATCTGGAACACGGACAACTTCAACCGCGCCCTGCCCCTGGCGGACGCGGTGTTCTGCAACAACTTCGAGGCGGAGTCCCTCTGCCGCTACGCCGGCAAGGCGGACATACTGGATCTGGACAAGGAGCTGGTCGTCTGCACCCAGGGTTCGAAGGGCTCCATCGCCAAGATCAACGGCGAGGTCCTGAGGATCCCCGCCGTGGAGGCGGACAGGATTGTCGACGCCACCGGATGCGGCGACACCTACCGCGCCGGTTTCTACGCTGCGCTTTACCGCGGCTATCCCGTGCCGGAGGCGCTCGTCGTCGCGTCGGCGGTCGCGTCCTTCGTGATCGAGGAGACCGGCGCCCTGACCAACGTCCCCTCCTGGGAGATGGCCGAGGCCAGGGCCGAGCCCTACCTCGGGCAGATCCACTGAAACGGCCCTCTGGGCCATCCCTTCCCTTCTCCCTGCGGCGTAATCTACCCTGTCGCATCCATGATTGGAATCCATCATAGGTACGTTGTCATATCTAAGGTACCGAAATGTACCTAGCGTACAAACACGAACCTAATAGAATAGCCAGATGACGCGAGACCAAGACCGGATGGACCGAAATGCCTGAAAAAGCTCCCCTTATGCTTCGGTTCAAAGGGATCCTCCCTTCAAAGGTTCATTAGCGTATCTTAGGTACCGAAATGTATCTAGCATACAAACATGAACTATACAACATAGCCAGATGAAGAGGGATCGAGGCCGGATGAACCGAAATGTCTGAAAAAAGCACCCTTATACATCGATTCAAGGGGATCTTCCCTTCAAAGATTCATGAACGTATCCAAGATACCATATTGTATCTAACATACAAACACGAATCATACAACATGGCCAGATAAGCGAGGTCTGGGACGGATGGTCCTAAGACGCCCCGTGAAAGTATCCTCCATGCATCGATTCAAGGGGATCCTTCCTTCAAAGGTTCATAAACGTATCTAAGGTACCGAAATGTACCTAACATACAATCATAAACCTACATTGGGCCCGGTATCATCCGTTCACGGTGCGGCTCGTCGGTATGTCCACCCCCAGCTCGGTCATCAGCGTCCTCTGGAGCGGGGTTATCTCGTTCAGGACCCATTTCCCGTTGATGCGGGTGACCTTCAGCCTGCTCATCTCCGCGATGGCCTCCATGGACGACACGCGGTTCCCTATGGTGCTCGCGGCGAGCCTGGTCTCCAGCTCGTCGCGAAGGGCGATGGCCATGAACTCCTGGACGAAGGAGCCGTTCCCCTCGATGATCGACGGGAAGAACCTGGCCCCCTCCTCCAGGTCCAGCCTGAACTGCCTGATGTAGAACTCCGACTCGTTGTGGCGGGCGACCATCTCCAGGAGCTCGTTCCACGGGCGGTCCGTGGTCGTCATGACCACCATCTTCCCGCACTTGTTCTCCACCGCGGAGACGGCCTTCCTGCGCCTCTCGGCACGGGACATCCCGTCCTCCCCCTCGGATATGTCGAACATCCCGAGCACGTCGGAGTACAGCGTCCTGGTCTCCTCGCGCTTCGCGGAGTCCGACCACGCGACGGACGACACGGCGCGCTCCAGCTCGTCGAGCCTCGAGTACAGGGCGAGGACCTCGTCGTTGCGGCGCTTCTCGTTGATGAACACCAGGAGCCTGACGGAGCCGCCGCCCGCATCCTCCCTCTTCTCGTAGACGCGGTAGACCGATCCGCGGTAGACGTAGGTGTCCAGGGGGCCCTTGAGGGCCTTGGAGCTCTCGGCCATGAGCCTCCTCCCGAGGGCGGAGTCCGGGATCACCTGGGCGGTGAACCTGAGGCCGGTGGACATTATGTCCGCCAGCTCCCTCTCCCTGAACTCGCGGGGCCGGAGGAAGAACTCCGTCCCCCTCATGCCGAGCCCCTGCATGTCCGCGGCGATCGCCGGCATCGCGTCCGAGTCGCGCTGCTCCGCGGTGGTGAACACGAAGCTGAAGCAGCGGTCGCCGGAGAACCCCAGGTTGACCTTGAACTTGGGGAGCCCGGAGAACCCGTAGCCCACGTCGCCCCTGACCGTCTCGAGCGGGGTGAAGCTCTCCGCGAGGGACATCAGCTCGTAGATGACCGCGTCGCCGCCGTCTGCCAGCTCGCGGAACAGGCTGTAGCGGTCGTTGAACGCCGCTCCGAGGTTGATGAGCATCTTCCTCAGGGGGCTCCAGTCCTTCAGGTCCACGCCCATCATCTCGGGGAGGAAGCATTCCTTGAGCATCTCCACACCCATCGCCGGGGGGCCCGGGCGGACGGCGCGGTTCACGAAGAAGCAGGCCATTATGCGGCCGTTCTCAGTGCCGAACGCCCTCTCCAGGGCGTCCACGAACCCGGCGCTGCGGGCGATGCTCATCAGGAGGTAGTACTGCCCGAAGGATTTGCTCGCGATGGACAGGGGATCCGACACGGTGCGGTCCGCCCCCTTGCCGACGAGGTTCCCCTCCTCGTCGCACTTCCCGATGT
>JAUNYA010000061.1 GCA_030539565.1 Thermoplasmata archaeon
ATAAATTTTCAGGATAAATTCACAATCGAAGACTTAGTGGCTATCGGATAACTTCCAACTACCATTCTTATTGCTTCCTTCTCTCTCGATTAGGCCCATCTTAGAGAGTTCTTTGAGCTCAGTGTAGATAGTGCGGCTGGTGACTCCTACTGACTCAGCAAGACTAGATGCTGTAGAGTTGGGATTGGATGCAATGATATTGAGTATCGTTGTCTGTCTGTGTGTGAGGATTAGTTCAGAGCGGGGATACATGGAAACGCGGAGTCCAAAGACATCATCGACAAACAGCGGTTCGGGGTTGCCGTTCATCCTGCACTCTTTGAGAACCTTTTGGATTCCCTGGGCCCAGTTCTCCACGAACCCAGCATCATGGAACACGTCGGCCAATTTCTTATTGCGTCTAACGGAGTCATGCTTGATTTTGAGCATATCCACTGTCATCCCCTCCTGGAGACCCCCACGGGAGAAGATCTCGATATGATCCGGATAGACCGATACCGTCACCGGCTCTTCATCGCGATAATTCATGTGAACTATGGCATTGACTATGAGCTCCCTGACGGAGTCGCGGGGATAATCGTAAACGATCGAACGCGACGCCTCGCCAGTGAAGCCAAAGCGAGAGGGGATGTACTTATCGTAAAGGATGTCCAGGGCTGCGTCAGGAATCATGATCATGGGCTTATCGATTATTTCCTCCCTGAGGATCAGTCCACTTGAATCAAACTGTCCGATTTTCAGGAATGCCCCGTCATTCACCCTGCGCGGACGCTCGGAGAAGAGGATCATCGCCGTGAAAGTCACTTTTCCATCGGACAGGAAGTTGTAGTGATCGAGGACCCACTTCACGTCGGACGGATCGACATTTCCTGGTATTCTGTTCACATGGGTCCCTTTCTTGACGAAGAACTCGACCGCTTCGCTCGAGATATCATCGATAGTGTACGGAGAGGGTTCATCCATTCAGAAGCGGTTGAGTTTCGAAAGCAGAAAATCCTGAAGAGCGTCGCCATCCAGGCGTCTCGTAGTGTTGCCGATACGCTTGTAATAGCCGCCATCATAGCTGACTGCGCGATTCCCTTCGGGGACGAGGACCACTATGCATGTCTTCCCATCGAATTCCTCTGCAAGGACGTCGATCGGGATGTGGAGGAGGTTACTGACGGTGTCGGATACGACCTTGAGCGTATCTTTGGGATTGTCCACTCCAACATATGAGCCGTCATCCGCCCTTCCGATGACCAGTCTGCCGCCTGAGGTGTTATAGAATGCCGAGATGGTTTTGAGCCAATCGCGGCTCCAGGTCGCCTTCCACTCCTCTTCGGAATTTTCGATGGTCACGGGGACCCTGATGCTTTACGATGATAAAAACGTAATCGAAGTGTCCCGGTTCGAATGTCACGCTGCTCATGATTCCGATAAGAAATCGCTCTTGAAAACACACAGGACACAGGATGTCGGTGCAGAATTGTAGCCGGATCCCGCCCGGGCCATAGGAGGGATGAATGAAGACAAGCAAGGCGACGACTGCCCGGACGGTAAGGCGTTTTCCGGCTTCCGACCGCCGGCACGCCGATGCTCGTTCGGGGGGACGAATGGCATCTGCGCAAAGGCGACGCGGCTATACTGGGATGGTTCGCTGTCCTACTCCTAAGGGCCGCATACAAGCTGTCGCCCATCTAAGATTATTGATATAACAGGTATATAACAATCATCGTAGATATATTTCGACAATCGTACGATGAATGCATCAGAATGTCGGCAAATGCCACATAAGAAGGTTGTTCCGGGCCCCGCGAAGGAAAGGGGCCCGGGTGAGTCTGGCAAATGTAATCAGGCCGTGGCCGGAGAGGCGTCCGGGACGTCCTGGGTGCTGTCGGACCAGCAGTCGTGCTTCAGGAGCATGGCGGCCGCGATGATGACGATGACCGATCCGATGTTGTGGACCAGTGCGCCCGCGACAGGCCCCATCCATCCCATGACCGCCATGACCATGGCGAGGGTGTTGAGGATGAGGGAGAACGCGATGCCGACCTTGATGGTCAGGAGCGTCCTGCGGCTGAGCCTTATGACGCCGGGCAGCTTGGACACGTCGTCCTTCATGAACACGATGTCCGAGGAGTCCCTGGCGATCCTGCTGCCTATGCCGCCCATGGAGATTCCCACGTCGGCCAGCTTCAGGGAGGGCGCGTCGTTGATGCCGTCCCCGATCATGCAGGTGCGGTGGTCCTTGCTGATGGCCTCGACGGTCTTCAGCTTGTCCTCCGGGAGGCACTCCCAGACGACGTCGTCCATCCCGAGGGAGGAGGACACCTTCTTGGCGACCGTTCCGTTGTCGCCGGTGAGCATGATCGTCTCCAGTCCGAGATCCCTGAGCTCGGAGATGGTGGCGGCGGATCCGTTCCTGACGGTGTCGGCGACCATGGCGATGCCGACGGTCCTCCCGTCGATCCCGGCGTAGATCACGGTGTACCCGTCGGACTCGGCGAGGCTTCCGCGGACCCTGGCGGTGTCGAGCCCCTCAGGGCATGCATCCGCCATCATCCTGGCGTTGCCGGCCACGACGCTTCTTCCGTCCACGGTTCCCTTGACTCCCTGTCCGGGGAGGTACTCGAAGCCCTCGACCTCGGAGTTCCCGTTGCCGTACTTTGCGATGGCCTTCCCGAGGGGGTGCTCGGAGCGGGACTCCAGGGAGGACACGAGGTGGGCGATCTCCTCGGCGGAGACGTCGGAGGTGGACTCGAAGCCCATGCAGGACATCGTCCCGGTGGTGAGCGTCCCGGTCTTGTCCATGAGGACGGTGTCGACACCGGCGAGGGCCTCCAGGGCCCCGCCGTTCTTTACGAGCACTCCGCGGGTGGACATGTTCGCGGCGGCTGCCATGATGGCGGTGGGCGTCGCGAGGATCAGCGCGCAGGGGCAGAACACGACCAGCACGGTGACGGCGCGGACCGCGTCCATGGTGAAGAGGTAGGTGAGTATGGCGACGGAGAGCGCGATGACGACGATGTACACGGCGACCCTGTCGGCCGTGCGGACGATCCTCGACCTGTTGGCGCTGGCGAGCTCCAGCATCCTGGCCATGCGGGCCGCGGTCGCATCCTCCCCGACCCTGTCGACGGTGACGTCGATGGATCCGAACATGTTGGTCGTACCGGACGAGACGCTGTCGCCGGGGGCGATGTCCACGGGGACGGACTCGCCGGTGAGCATCGAGGTGTCAACAGAGGAGGACCCGACGGCGACGACGCCGTCCACGGGGATGATCTCCCCGGGGGCGATCCTCACGGTGTCGCCGAGCCTGACCTTCTCGATGGGGACGGTCTCGTCCCTGCCGCCGGAGACGACCCTGGCGACGTTGGGTGTGAGGCCCTCGAGCTTGACGAGCTGGGAGTTGGCCCTGTTGACGGTGGCCTCCTCCAGGAACGCGCCGATCTGCATGATGACGGCGACGTCGGCGGCGGACTCGTACTCGCCGATGAGCACGGCCGCTACGATTGCTATGGATACTAGGACGTCCGCGGTGATGTCGTGGTCCTCGAGGACGCCCATGATGGCGCCCCAGATGATCGGGATACCGCAGATCAGGATGACTACGAAGTAAAGCGGCTCCGCCCACTCGAAGAGCAGGGCCAGGATGACGCATGCCGCGCCGATCACGATTGCTGCGAACGGCAGCTTCTGCCGTTGAATCTCCTCCGCTATTGCAGACACTTTTTCGCCTCTAGATACCCATAGGGGGTATGGGGTATATAATACCCCCGTGGGGTATCCGAGGCTCAGATCTTCGAGAACTGCTCGATGACCTTGGTGAACTCGGCGATCGTCTTCTCCGCGTCGCCGTGCTCGATGCCGTCCTTGACGCAGTGGTGGATGTGCCCCTCCATGATGATCTGGCCGACCTTGTGGAGGGCGCTCTTCACGGCGTTGATCTGGACGATGACGTCCTCGCAGGGCACGTCCTCGTCGATCATGCGGTCGATGGCGGCGATCTGCCCCTGTATCTTCTTGAGACGCTTGTGTAGGTTCTCAGAGTCCATGCATTGCTTCATAGCTGTATGACACCTGCTTTAGGTTATGAAGGGTCGCAACGTTGGATGGGTTCTTATGTCCATCGAGGGACACTTCCCCTATATTATATAATAAGAGAATAGGAGCGCCCCCGAATCGGAGGCGCCCAGGTTTGAACATACCCCCTGGGGGGTATACCCTCACTCGGAGGCGGATGCCCTGTCCCTCTTGTTCTTCATCAGCGACGCGACGACGGTGACGAGGAGGATTCCTATGATGACTCCCAGGGAGAGCAGGATGGGGATCTCCACGAACTCGTGGATCAGCAGCTTCGCCGCGACGAACAGCAGGATGGCGCCCAGGCCGTACTTGAGGTACGCCAGGGAGTTCATTCCGCCCTTGATCACGAAGAACAGGGACCTGAGGCCCATGACCGCGAAGATGTTGGACGTGTAGATGACCATGGTGTCGGTGGAGATCGCCAGCACCGCGGGGATCGAGTCCAGCGCGAAGACCACGTCGGTCAGCTCGATGACGATGATGCACAGGAAGATCGCGGTCATGCAGCGCTTGCCGTTCCTCATCACGAACAGCTTCCCGTCCGCCTCCTCGTCGTCGACGTAGTCGAAGCGGTTCTTCATGAAGCGGGCGATCTTGTTCTCCTTCTTGTCGTCGTCCTTCTCCAGGATCGTGTGTATCGCGACGACCAGCAGGATGACGCCGAACACGTAGAGCAGCCAGTCGAACATGTTGAGCAGCTCGACGCCGGCGAAGATGAAGATCGCGCGGAACACGATGGCGCCGATGACGCCGTAGAACAGGGCCTTGTGCTGGTCCTCGTCCCGTATCCCGAAGTACGAGAAGATGATGATGAACACGAACAGGTTGTCCATGCTCATCGACTCCTCGATGGCGTAGGCGGTGAAGTACTCCAGCGTCAGCGTGGAATCGCCGGTCACCCAGAACAGCAGCACGCCGAAGGCGATGGCGGCGCCGACCCAGACGCAGGTCTGGGCGACGGCCGATTTCATGGGGATGTGGTGGGCCTTCCTGTTGATGATGAGGTCGGCCGCCAGCAGGACGGCGACTATCGCGATGAAGACGAACCACAGATCCGACTCTTGCATGCGTTCGGATTAGAGTTCCATATAATATGTTATGGGGAAGGGAGTGACACCCTCCCCGAAGTTTCTCAGTGCACGTGCGGGAAGAGCACGGTCACCAGCAGGATCACGGCGATGCCCAGCAGGAGCAGCGCGTAGGACTTGACGTCCTGCTTCTTCCTGTGGAACGCCTCCGGGAGCATGTCGCAGAGCGCCACGTACATGAACGTCCCCGCGGCGAAGGCCAGGGGTATGCCGGTCATGCCATCGAGGTCGGACAGTCCGCTGAGCAGGGCGAAGAACACCAGCCCCGATACGGGGGTGATGAGGCCGAACGCCAGCAGGTAGCGCATGGACTTCCTCTTGGGTATCTCCGTCACGAGCATCATGGACGACAGCGAGAACAGGACGACGAACTTGTGGATGCACATGCCCACGGTGGTGATCAGGGCGATCTCGTCGCCGGCGAGGAACGTGGCCGCCAGCGCCAGCCCGTCGCAGGCCGCGTGGATGGAGAGCCCGATGAAGGACGAGAACGAGGTGATCCTGTGGCTGTGGGCGTCGCTCCCGCACTCGCAGGCGCAGCCGCTCATGTGCCTGTGCTTGAGCCACGTCTCGACCGACATGATGAGGAGGAACCCGGCCAGGATGGCGTACATGGCGTAGTGGGTGTCGATGCCGCCGTGCTCGCACTCCTCCAATGCCTCGGGGAGCAGAAGCAGGAACAGCAGGCCGATGAAAATGCCGGCGCTGAACGCCACCAGCAGGTGGATCTGGCGGTCGGACAGGGTACGCATGCGCGGGAGATACGCCCCGACCATGGAGATCGCCAGGATACCCAGCGAGTAGAGCAGGAACAGCACAACGGTTTCCATGCCCTCCCGCTCGGCGGGAAGCTATTAAATAATTTCTTACATGTTATTAATTTCAACGGCCGGACGGGCCGGATGTTATTAAGGTGGGACCATGGGCGTTGTGAGCGTGTCACTGAACGACGACAACCTGGAGGCGCTGGACAGGATCCAGGCCGCGTACGGACTCAACGGCAGGTCGGAGGCGGTCCGCGCGTCGATAAACGCCGCGCTGGCGGACATCCGCGAGCTCGAGTCCCTGGACGGCGACGTCGACGGGGTGCTCATCATCGTCCGCGGGAACCACGAGGACCCGTGGATGATCCGCATCCAGGGGACGTACGAGTCGGTCATCAAGACGCAGCTCCACTCGCACCTCCGGAGCCACAAGTGCCTGGAGGTCATGGTGGTGTCCTGCGACGCCCAGACGCTGTCCCGCATGATGCGCGACATCCAGGCCGAGGGCAAGGCGGATTACGTCAAATTCGTCCGCGGTTGATATAAACCGGACCTAGCTTAAGTTAAGGCACCATCTTTATTTTATAGTGTCACAGCATAACCTCTCCTTGGATGGGATGTGGATATGAGTGATAACACTCAAGACAGCGGAAGCTCTCGCAGGAGCTTCAGAGGACGTATTCCGATCAGCGCTTCGGACGCTACGAGCTCGCTCAAGAACGGGCTCAGCCAGCTCGGCGGGAGCATCTCCCGCGGCGTGGAGACGATCAAGGGCAAGAGCGCGAACCTCAACGGCAGGTTCGGCAGGGAGTCCTCGGTCTACTCGAAGGCAGTCCGCGAGCTGGACAACTACGGATACGAGAGGTACAACATCAGCGACGAGAGCGAGATCTTCATCTCGAAGGTGTCCGACAGGGTCGACTTCGACGCCGACGGAGCGGACACCATGCTGGTCAGGGCCACCGGAGGAAACTTCGTGGGCTCCGCCGGCCTCCAGAAGGCGACGTTCACCGTGCCCCAGGAGGAGAAGGTCGAGGACGCCAGGTCGCTTTTCGGAAATGTGATCACACGCGCTCCCGCGGAGACGGAGTTCACCGCCACCGTCGGAGTCAACAGGGACGGCGACATCGGACATGTCTCCAAGCCGGAGGTCAACGTCGGCAGGGCCCCCATCGCGAAGTTCGCGGAGGAGACCCCCGTCGTCGAGGCCCCCGCCGCGGAGCCCGAGCGCAAGGTCCCCGACTACATGAGCAGGATCAGGTCCGGCTCCCGCCCGGTGCCCAAGGCGCACGTGGAGGAGACGCCCGCCGTCGAGACCGTCGAGGTCCCCGTCGTGGAGGCTCCCGTCGAGGCGCCCGTCATCGAGGAGGCCGACGAGGACGAGCCCATCATCATGGCCGTTCCCCAGGTCGAGGAGACCCCCGTCGTCGAGGCCGTCGAGGAGGCGGTCGTCGAGGAGGTTGATGAGATCGTGGAGGCTCCCGTCGAGGCGCCCGTCATCGAGGAGCCCGCGGAGCTGTTCATAATCCAGGAGACTCCCGAGGTCGAGGAGACCGTCGAGGC
>JAUNYA010000005.1:0-10398 GCA_030539565.1 Thermoplasmata archaeon
CCGCCGAGGGCCTCCCGTCCTCCAAGGGCGTGCCCCAGGGCGCCACCCAGTACACACGCACGGTCGAGTACAACGACGCGCAGGCCATGGCCGACCTCCTGGAGAAGGACGGGGACATCGCGTGCGTCATCATGGAGCCCGTGCTGGGGAATGTGGGCGTTGTCCCTCCCGAGAAGGGCTACCTCGAGGAGGTCAGGAAGATAACGGCCGAGAACGGCGTCGTCCTGATCTTCGACGAGGTCATCACCGGGTTCCGCGTGGGGCCCGGAGGCGCGCAGAAGCGCTACAACGTCACTCCCGACATGACCACCATGGCCAAGATCGTCGGAGGGGGCTTCCCCGCCGGCGCGTTCGCCGGGAAGAGGGAGATCATGGAGCTCGTGGCCCCGCAGGGGCCTGTCTACGTTGCCGGGACATTCGCCGGCAACCCGGTGTCCGCGGCGGCCGGCCTCGCGCAGATCGACCTCATGGCCAGGGGAACAACGTATCAGGACCTCGAGAGGAGGAGCGACCGCCTCGTCGGCGTCATCCGCGACGCCATGAGGGACAACCGCGTGAAGGGATGCGTCAACTCCGTCGGATCCATGTTCGCGGTGTACTTCGGGCCCGAGGAGGTCCGCAACGCCACCGACGCGGAGACCACCGACCGCGAGATGTTCGGCAGGATGTTCAGGTACATGCTCGAGCACGGCGCGTACCTGGCGCCGTCGGCGCTGGAGGACTGCTTCGTGTCCACCGCGCACGACGATGAGGCGATAGACGCTCTCGGTGAGGCCTTCACCGGGTTCATGCAGACGGTGAAGCAATGAGGGTCGGATCCAGGGAGTCCAAGCTGGCCATGCGCCAGACCGAGATATTCGTCGGGAAGATGGCCGAGGCCAACCCCGGCGTCGACTGCGAGGTCATGGGCATGAAGGCCCTGGGCGACATCGACCTCAAGTCGAGGCTCGACCAGCTCCCCGCCACCGGAGCGTTCGTCCGCGAGCTGGACGACGCGCTGCTCCGCGGCGAGATCGACTGCTCGGTCAACTCGCTGAAGGACATCCCCATCGACATGGACAAGGGTCTCGTGATAGGCGCCATGTTCGAGAGGGACGACCCCCGCGACGTCATCCTCCCGTGCCCCCTGGAGGACCTTCCGAAGGGCGCGAAGATAGGAACAGCGTCGGTCAGGAGGGAGAGCGTCCTCCGCGAGATCCGCCCGGACCTGATAATCGAGCCCCTGAGGGGCAACATACACACGAGGCTCTCCCGCCTGGACGCGGGGGACTTCGATGCGATCATACTCGCGAAGGCCGGACTGGACAGGATGGACATCGACCGCCCGATGCACGTCCTCGACGACACGGTCTTCATCCCCGCCCCCGCGCAGGGGATAATAGCAGTCGAGTGCAGGGCCGACGACGCCGAGACGCGTAAGATGCTCTCCAAGCTCGACAGCACGCCGTCCCGCCTGGAGGCCGGGGCGGAGCGCGGCATAATGAAGCTAATGGGCGCCGGGTGCTCGTCCCCCGTCGGGATCAGCGCCAGGCTGCAGGGCGACTCCATCCGCGTGAACGCGGTCTCGTACGGCTATGCCGACGAGCCGAGGCGCGTGTCGACCGACATACCGGTGGACTACGTGATGGACGAGCTGCTGGACATCGCCGAGTACCTCACGGCTAAGAGGGATTCCATATGACAGGCAAGGTTTATCTGGTCGGAGCCGGCCCCGGGGACCCGGGACTGTTCACCATCAGGGGGCTGGAGCTCCTGAGGACCGCGGACGTCGTCATGTACGACGCGCTGGCGAACCCGGAGCTCCTGAAGGAGTGCAAGGAGGGCGCCGAGCTCATCGACGCCGGCAAGAGGGCCAGGGACCACCACCTGAGCCAGTGGCAGACCAACGAGCTCCTCGTCAAGTACGCGGAGGAGGGCAAGACGGTCGTCCGCCTCAAGGGCGGGGACCCGTTCCTGTTCGGCCGCGGCGCCGAGGAGGCCGAGGAGCTGAGGGCCGCCGGTGCGGAGGTGCACGTTGTTCCCGGGGTGTCCTCGTCGATCTCCGTCCCGGAGCTCGCCGGGATACCGGTGACGCACAGGGACTACGCGTCCATGGTCACGTTCATCACCGGCCACGAGAAGGCCGACCGCGAGGGCGACCGCGTGGACTGGAAGTCGCTCGTGAACGGGCACGGCACGCTCGTGATAATGATGGGCCTCGGCAACGCAGGGAAGATCTCCGCGGACCTGATCGCCGGAGGGATGTCCCCGGACATGCCCGCGGCGGTCATCTCCAAGGGCTCCACGCCGGACCAGAGGGTGGAGGTCACCACGGTGTCCGGGCTCGAGTCCACCATAAAGGAGAAGGGCCTGGAGCCGCCCGGCATCATGGTCATCGGAGAGGTGGCCACGGTCAGGGAGAGGCTGGGTGACCTGATATGACCGTCCTGGGGTTCACGCGCCCCTCCAAGAGGCTCAAGGACTCGGTCAAGCAGGCCGAGGACATGGGGTTCACCGTGTACGCGGCGCCCTCGCTGGAGATACTGCCCGGCGAGGACTCCGAGTTCTCGAAGCTGGAGTCGTCGCTCACCGAGGGGAGCATCGCCGTGTTCTGCTCGGCGACCGCGGTGGAGTCCTGCCAGGCCCGCTTCTCGGATCTGGGTTCCATGTTCTCCAGGTCTAGGGTCGTGTCCATCGGGCCGGCCACGACGAAGAAGCTGGAGGCCGCCGGGCTGAAGGCCGACTCCGTCCCCGAGGAGTTCTCCTCCTACGGGCTCGTGGAGCTCCTCCAGGGCGACGCCAAGGGGAGGAGGGTCATCCTCGTCCGCTCGGACAGCGGATCCGACGTGCTCTCCGACGGCATACGCGACGCCGGCGCGGATCTCGTCGATGTCGCCGTGTACCGCCTGAAGGAGGTCGGCATGAGCAACGCGCTCCTGCACATGCTCATGTGCCTCAAGCAGGGTCAGATCGACGTCATGGCGTTCTCGTCGCCCATGTCGGCGTCCTCGTTCGTCTCCACCGTGGAGAAGCAGTTCGGGAAGGAGGCCGGCGACGGGTATCTCCACGCGGTGAAGATAGCCGCGATAGGCAACCCCACGAGGCTCAGGCTCACAGAGCTCGGGTTCCCTCCGGACATAGTGCCGGAGAACGCGACGTTCACGGACATGCTCGCGGCGATACGCGCGGCCGTCCCGGAATGAGAAACGATCCCGGCGGGATTTCCCGTCCGGGATCTTGATTTTGAGCAGGCTCAATCAGCCGTTTATCAGCTTGAAGCAGCAGGGCACCTGGCGGCACGCCGTCGTGAAGAAGAAGACCTGCGTGTCCTTTCCGTTCAGCGCCTCGAGGGACTTCTGCCAGTCGTTGATGGGAAGATCCTGCACGACGAGCCAAACGACCCTGCCGCCCTCGGACGTCCTCTTCACGAACTCGGCGGTGAGGTCCCTGCCGAAGTCGATTCCGTTGTCGCTGAGGTAGTCCCTGTCCAGGCGGATCAGCTTCGCATCAGGCTCCTGGCGGGCGATCTCGTCGGCCACGAGGTCCACGAGGAACTCCAAGCCGTCGGTCCTCAGCCCTCCGAGCGAGCCCTCGGAGCCGTCCGAGACGAACTTGGAGACCTTGTCCCTGGGGTCGCCCTCGGCGGGGCAGGAAGTCATGAACATGGGCCCGTGAACGGCGCTTTGCAGTCTTTATTGTTGCGTCTGAAGGCTCGGTTCTAGTGTCTATGTACATAAAATCGGACAGTCTGTTTACAATTGTACTTAGGAAGGGCTAATTTTACCACAAACATGCTCAACTTTTAAGTACCCCAGAACGGGTTTTACATCCCGAGGTAAGGGTACCTATGTCTTTTACTGACAATCAGAAAATAGTCGGATGGGCCTTCCTGATCGTGGGAATCCTCTATGTCATCGCGGCGCTCGCCGTCATCTACGGCGCGCTCGACGACGACAACACGACCGCCTACATCATCATGGGCGTCGGATCCCTGATCGCTGCCATCCTGTACCTGCTGTTCGGAAACAAAGTCCGCACGAACGCCATCAGCGGAAAGCTGAACGTTCTGGGCAACTACGTCAGGATCGTCGGAGTCGTCAGCGTCGTCTCCGGTCTGTTCGTGGTCATAGCCGGGTTCTTCTTCAACGACACCGGCGACCTCACTGGCTCCGCCATCATCGGAACCGGTGTGTTCTCGATCATCCTCGGTCTCATCATCATGTGGGCCTCCGGGAAGATCCTGGACGGAAAGGAGACCACCTTCGACAAGATCCTCTGGATCATCCTCGTCGTCGTGTTCATCCTGATGCTCATCGGTGAGATCATGTCCCTCCTGACTGACCCCATCGACGCCATCTGCGGAATCATCATCTCCGTCTTCATGCTGGCCTACCTCTTCGACCCCGAGGTCAAGAAGGCCATGAACATGTGAGTCCGCGCCATAGGCGCAACGGATTCGCAATAAACCCCTTAAGCCCCCGAAAGGGGGCTACATTTTGTGCCACTTGGTTATGGAAGCCGTCCAGACGTGTCTGGCCGTATCCGACGGGCTTCCTTCATTTTTTCTGAAAAACATAGTCCATAAAACCTGTCTATGAGCATGCTGGCTATGCTTCCGAAAGCGTGAAGTTTAGAAGTCAACATTATATATGACGATCATGACGTCCGCTCATCCGAGGTAAGGGTACCTATGTCTTTCACAGATAATCAGAAAGTCGTGGGCTGGGCCTTCTTCATCATCGGATTCCTGATGGTGATCGCGGCCCTGCTCCAGCTCGTCGACGGTTTCACCCTCGACGGCGGACTCGGCGAGCACGCCGGGTACATAATCGCGGCCATAGGGGCTCTCATCGCTGCCGTACTGTACTTCCTGTTCGGGAACAAGGTGCGCACCGGAGCCCTCAGCGGCAAACTGAACATCCTCGGGAGCTACGTCAACATCGTCGGAGTGACCACCGTCGTCATCGGGATCTTCGCCGCCATCGGCGGGATCATGAGCGACATCTCCTTCTGGGACAACGTCGTCGCCATCATCCTCGGTCTGATCGTGATCTGGGCCGCCAGCAAGATCGCCGACGGGAAGACCACAACCATGGACAAGATCCTCTGGATCATCCTGACGGTAGTCTTCCTGGTGCTGTTCGTCGTCTCGTTCCTCGGACTCTTCTCCCTCGAGGGAGAGGGCATCACCCTGGTCGTCAACATCCTCACGTCCATCTGCTACGCCATCGTCTACCTGTTCATGCTCTGCTACATGTTCGACAATGACGTGAAGAAGGGCATGGGAATGTAAGCGGACGATACCTGACCTTCCAAACCTTTTTCCCTCCCGCCCCCCAATCAGGCACCATGTGCCAATGTTTTCAGGGCGAGGAGGATTCCACCGCCCTGCCCGAGAAGGCCGCCACGTTCGTGTCGGACCGCTCGCTGGGCGCCGTGACCGGGCCCCGCAGGATGGGCAGGGAGAACCTCGTGATCTACGTGGCGGACGCCGCCAGGGCCGCCGGGAGGACCGTCATGGTGGTCCCGGGGGAGCCCGCGGACTCGCCGGACACGATCATCTTCATGCACTGGAGGGACATCGACGAGTCCATCGTCGCGGCGAATCCCGGCGCGGACGTGCTCTACGGCCAGGACCTCTGCCACCAGGTCCCCTCGGTCGTGCGCGTGGTCAAGAACCGAGCCAGACTTCCGACGATCCTAAGGCAGAATCGAAAGTCTTTTAATCGGGACATCGGCATCGAAGCCCGATTACCATGGAAGTAGTCGTAGAGAAGTTCAACCCCTGGAAGGACGCCTTCGTCATGGGTCTCTTCATGCTCGTGATAGGGATCCTGCTGGCCGTCCTGCAGGGAGAGGGACTTAGGTGGATCCTCATCATCGCCGGCGTCCTCACGCTCATCTCGGGGATACTGACGATCATCGGGACCATCCAGTCCAAATTCACGCTGGGCTCGGTCATAGCGCTGGTCACCATACTCATCGGTGTGGCGCTCATCCTGCTGCCCAATTTCTTCCAGGACGTCCTTATGGCCATCCTCGCCATCGCGCTGATCGTCGTGGGCATCCTGAACGTCATGGAGATCAACTCCGGATACGCCGTGGCGCCCGGATCCAAGGCGGTCTCCGTCATCGTCGGGGCCATCATGGTGGTCCTCGGAATCGTCGCCCTGCTGAACCTCGAGGACACCGCCGACATCGTCATGATCGTCATCGGCGTCGTCCTGGCCATCGCGGGCCTCATCAGGATCTTCGGCGCCTACGAGCTCAAGAAGATCTTCGACTGAAGAAAACGATAAGCAAACGGTTTCCAGGAGGGGCTCGCGCCCCTCCGTCATGCACTCTCACTTCTGTCCCGTGATCTTGATCACGTGGTAGCCGAACTCCGTCTGGACGGGTCCGACGACGTCGCCCTCCTTGCCCGCGAAGCAGGCGTCCTCGAAGGGCTTGACCATCTGGCCCTTGGAGAACCATCCGAGGTCGCCTCCCTTGGACTTGGAGGGGCATTTGGAGAACCTCTTGGCGAGGGCGGCGAAGTCCTCCCCCTTGGCGAGGCGGTCGATGATGCTCTGGGCGTCCTTCTGGTTGGACACGAGGATGTGCGAAGCGCGTACGGTCTTGACCATGCCCGATGGAACGGCGCATCCGTCTTAATATCAGCGGATGGAATGAGCGGTTAACCGGGCTTAACGACGTTAACAATCTGGCGACCCCTTATTAACCAGCTCATCGAGTCCCATGCATGATCTTCGTGTTCTCGGGAACGGGAAACTCCTTCGATGCGGCCAAGCGCATCTCCGGGGCCGGCATCGGCGGCGGCCTCGTGGACATGGCGCCCAGGGTGAGGTACAAGCGCTACTCGTACGACGCGGCCGGCGAGGACGTGGGGTTCGTGTTCCCCGTCTACTTCTACGGCCTGCCGTCCATCGTGAAGGAGTTCGCCAGCAACGTCACGGTAAAGAACCCCGGCAGGGTCTTCTGCGTCGCCACCTGCGGGGAGGAGTCCGGAGGGGCCGGCGAGATGCTCGCCGAGTGCCTGGGCGACCGCCTGAAGGTGGACGCGTTCCACGACGTCGTCATGCCGGACAACTCGGTGTTCATGTTCGACGCGCCGACCAAGGAGCAGGTAGACGCCACGATGGAGTCCGCCGGCAGGGAGATCGACGCGATCATCGCATCGCTCAAGGCCGGGGAGTCCGGCGACCTCATGAGGCACAAGGGCGACAGGGACTGGCGCGAGATCTACCCCCAGTACGACGAGTACCGCGTGACCGAGCCGTTCCGCGCGACCGACAAGTGCATCCAGTGCAGGATCTGCGAGGAGCTGTGCCCGGAGCAGGCCATCATGTTCTACCACCGCACGCCGGTGTGGGACGAGGAGAAGTGCTGCCTGTGCATGGGGTGCCTGCAGCTCTGCCCGAAGGCCGCCATCGAGTACGGCGAGGGCACCGAGTCCCGCGGTAGGTACTGGAATCCCGTGTTCTACGAGAAGACCCTCGGGCTTCCCTTCAAGTACGACGAATAAGCCGGAAAACCTTAGAAATACCTCTGGGCCGGTTCGCCCGTCATGAGCGAAATCGGCTTCAGGGATGAGGTCAACGTGCCGGAGGGCCCGCTGAACCCCCAGGGACAGGCATTCGAGACTGTGATGCTCCACGCGGGGCAGGAGACGCCGGACCCCGCCACGGGCGCCCGTGCCTTCCCGATCTACATGACCACGTCGTTCGTCTTCGACGACTGCGACGCGGCGGCGGACGTCTTCGCGCTGAGGAAGCCCGGCAACATCTACTCCCGTCTGACGAACCCCACCAACGAGGCGTTCGAGAGGAGGATCGCGGCGCTCGAGGGAGCCTCCGCGGCGATCGCCGTCGCCTCCGGAGCCGCGGCCATCACGTACACCGTGGAGAACCTGACCCGCGCCGGCGACCATATCGTTTCGGCGAACACGATCTACGGCGGCACGTACAACTACTTCGAGCACACCCTCAAGTCGCACGACGTGGACTGCACCTTCGTGGACCCGACGCAGCCCGGGACCATCGCCAACTTCGAGAAGGCCATCAGGGACAACACCAAGATGGTGTTCGTGGAGACCATCGGCAACCCCAACGCGAACCTGATCGACATCGACGCGCTGGCCGAGATGTGCCACTCCCACGGCGTGCCGCTCGTCGTGGACAACACCTTCGCCACGCCCTACCTGTTCAGGCCCCTGGACCACGGCGCGGACCTCTCGATCGAATCGGCCACGAAGTTCATCGGCGGCCACGGCCTGGTGCTCGGAGGAGTGATCGCCGAGAACGGAAAGTTCGACTGGGAGGGCTCCGGCAGGTTCCCCTGGATGGTGGACCCCGACCCCAGCTACCACGGCATATCGTTCGCGAGGGACGCGCCCGGTGCGGCGTTCTGCACCCGCATAAGGGCGATCATCCTGAGGGACATGGGCGCCTGCCTGTCCCCGGTGAGCTCCTTCGCGCTCCTGCAGAGCCTGGAGACCCTCTCCCTGAGGGTCGAGAGGCACGTGTACAACACCGAGAAGGTCGTGGAGTTCCTCTCCAAGCACCCCAAGGTCGAGGTCGTCCACCACCCGATGCTGGAGGACAGCCCGGACCATGCGCTCTACCAGCGCTACTTCCCCAACGGGGCGGGATCGATCTTCACCTTCGAGGCCAAGGGCGGGAGGGACGGCGCCAAGCGCTTCGCCGACTCCCTGAAGATGTTCTCCCTGCTTGCGAACGTCGCCGACATGAAGTCGCTGGTCATCCACCCCGCGAGCACCACGCACTCGCAGATGACCGAGGAGGAGCTCCTCGCGTCGGGCATCAAGCCCACAACCATCAGGCTCTCCATCGGATGCGAGAACGTCAGGGACATCATCGCCGACCTCTCGCAGGCCCTGGACAAGATCTGAAACTCTACCGGGCGGGGGTTCTCGAAGTGGCCCCCGCCTACACTTATATTCGCGCATCCTATTCACGAGTCAATGAATGGGACCAACAAGGCGATCGTGGGGATCGTCTTCGGGATTGCACTCGCCTACTCGGTGCTGTCGCTGGCACCGACGCTGCTGGGGATACTGGACGACGGAATCGTATCCCTGTACCTCTTCGCCCCACACGGGGAGGAACTGTGGTACGACCTGTCCGCCGGGGAGCACTCCGCTCAGCTGGTGGACGCATACTGCAGGATGATCGACTTCATCTGCGGATACCTCGGTGACTCCGAGTACGTGAAGCTCGCCGTCGTGATGATCGGGTTCGTCCTCTCGGTCATCGGCATGGTCACGCCCTGGTCGCTGGGCGTCAAGGGGGACACCAACCCCGTCCAGTACCTCTGGACCAAGAGGCCCCGCGCCACGCTCAGGGCCCTGGGCGCCCCCTGGGGGCTCATCCCCGCCGCATGGGGCTTCCACAAGGTCCCCGTGATCGTTCCGATAGTACTGCTGCCGCTGTACGCCTGGTGGTCCCTGGTGATCACCGTGGCGATGATCGTCCCGTACGTCATCGTGAAGGGCGTCATTGGCCTGAAGGTGTCCTCCGCCGCCAAGAAGGAGGGCAGGAACTTCGAGTCCTCCACCGGGTACGCCGTGTGCCCCAAGTGCAAGAGGAAGTTCGACAGGCCGAAGGTCAAGTGCAGGTGCGGGCTCGTGGTGGACTACCCGGTCCCGAACCAGTACGGATACAAGCGCCACACGTGCAACAACGGCCACGACATGCCCTGCGTCGCCGGGAAGAGGTCCAACCTGATGACCGTCTGCCCCTACTGCAGCGCGGACATCGACAGCAGGGAGGCCAAGCCCGTCTCCATCGCCATGGTCGGCGCCGTCGGCGCCGGCAAGACCTCGCTGATGCTCGCTTCGGTCGGTGAGATCATGACCGCCGCCAGGGCCAGGGATGTTGTTGTGGAAGCAGCCACCGACGGCATCTCCAAGCAGGCGGTCGCCGCCAAGGACTACGCCGCTAAGACCGCATCGGGAGAGCTGGACTCCGAGTCCCTGTTCCTCAGGTCCAGGGACATGTCCGACCGCCAGATCGTGTTCAACGACATCTCCGGGTCCGAGTTCGAGCCCAGGGAGGGCAAGGCCCTGTTCGAGGAGTACTACAAGTACACCGGCGGGATCATCTTCGTGTTCGACCCCGTGGCGCTGGAGCGCGGCGGAAGGGGCGCCACGCCCATGGACGTCTTCGAGTCGTTCCACAGCATGTTCACCCAGATTACCGCCACCAGCCCCGCGGCGGAGTCGACTATCCCGTTCGCGGTCGTCGCATCCAGGAAGGACGTCTCCCACCTGGGCGACGACGCTGTGAGGCAGTTCCTCGTCGCGCACGGCCAGGAGGGCTTCGTCAGGGTCATGGAGTCCATCTTCAAGGACCGCAGGTACTTCTCGGTCTGCTCCAAGGGCGACGACACCTCGTCGGC
>JAUNYA010000005.1:10498-32443 GCA_030539565.1 Thermoplasmata archaeon
GTCATCCTGTCCATGGCGGCCTGTATCCTGCGCTCGGTGCGGGTGTCCACCGAGCTCGTGGCCTCGTCGAGGATGATCATGGGCGCGTCCTTCACGATGGCGCGGGCGATGGCGATCTGCTGCCTCTGGCCCACGGACAGCCCGGTTCCCGCATGGAGCACGGTCTGGTAGCCCTCCGGGAGCGAGCGGATGTACTCGTCGATGCCGACGGTCCTGCAGGCGTCCTCGACGATCTCCGGCGTCGCGCGTTCGCTGGTGAAGGCGACGTTGTCGTAGACGGTGCCCTCGAAGATCCACGAATCCTGCAGCACCATGGAGAACTGGCTCCTGACCTGGTCCCTGGACATGGTGGACGTGGGCACCCCGTCGATGAGGATCTCCCCGGAGTTCGGCTCGTAGAAGCGCATCAGCAGGTTCACGATGGTGGTCTTCCCGGCGCCGGTCGGTCCGACGATCGCTATCGTGGAGCCGGGCTCGATCGTCAGGTCCAGCCCGTGTATGACCTCCGATCCCGGGAGGTACCCGAAGCGGACCTCCCTGAACTCCACGCGTCCGACGGCCCTGTCGAATCCCGGGAGCCGGGGGTCGTCGTCCATCTCGGGCAGGTTCAGGAAGTCGAAGACCCTCTCCGACGCCGAGGCGACGGACTGCATCCTGGCGATGATGTCCGCCATCTCGGCCACGGGCTGGTTGAACATCTTGATGTACACGATGAACGCGGCGATGACTCCGTACTCGATGGTCCCCTCGAGGATCAGGATCGAACCCGCGACGCACACGATGACGTAGCCTAGGTTGCTGATGAAGTTCATCAGCTGGGGCATCATGCTCGTGGCGAGCCTGGCGCGGAACGACGAGTGGAACAGGCGCTGGTTGATCTCCGCGAACTCCGCGTTGCTGTCGTCCCAGCCGTTGTACGTCTTCACGATGTCGTGGCCGTAGTAGACCTCCTCGACGATGCTGTTGATCCCGGCCAGGTCCCTCTGCTGGGCGATGAAGTACTTCTGGGTGCGGTGCGTCACGAGGTACAGCGCCCCCATGCCGATCAGCGTGGGGACGATCGCCACCAGCGCGAGGATCCAGCTGGTGTACACCATCATGACCAGGGATCCGGCGATGGTGAACGCCGCGTTGATCGATGTGGAGAAGCTCTCCGCCGAGCCCTTGCGCACGGTGTCCGTGTCGTTGGTGACGCGGCTCATCGTGTCTCCTATCTGATGAGCCTCCAGGTAGGAGAACGGCAGCCTGTGGAACTTGTGCGACAGGTCCTTCCTCATGCGGTCGCCCACGCGCTCGGACGCGGCGCCGATGATGTAGGACTCGGCCGTGTTGAACAGCAGGCTCAGAGCGTAGATGACTATCAACATCAGCCCGATGCGGCCGATCCAGCCCATGTCTATGGCGCCGGAGCCCTGGATGGAGCGGGAGATGGCGTCCGTCATCTCCTCCAGGTACTGGGGCCCGATCAGGGCGAGGACCGTCCCGATGAGCGCGCACAGCATGCCCACCACGACGGCGCGCCTCTCGCGGCCCATGTAGGCGAACAGCGATGCCATCGCCCCTCTGAGGTTCTTGGGCTTGTCCGCCCCGCGGGCCCACGGAGGTCCCTTCGGGGGCGCCCTGACGCCCGGCTCCAGCTTAGTCATCGAAGTCCTCCAGCTGGGATTCGGCTATCTCGCGGTACAGCGCGCACGACTCCATGAGCTCCGAGTGTCTCCCGGAGCCCACGACGCGGCCGTGCTCCAGAACTATGATTTTGTCGGCGTCGAGGATCGTCCCCACGCGCTGGGCGACGATTATCTTGGTCGCGCCCCCCGTCTCCCTGGCGAGGGCGTCGCGAAGGTTCCTGTCGGTCTTGGAGTCGAGGGCGGAGAAGGAGTCGTCGAAGAGGTAGATCGGCGGGTCCTTGCACACCGCCCGGGCTATGGACAGCCTCTGCTTCTGGCCCCCGGAGAGGTTCCACCCGTGCTGGGAGACGTCCGAGTCCAGGCCGTTCGGCATGCGGGCCACCAGGTCGTCCAGCTGGGCGATGCGGAGAGCCCGCATCGCATCCTCCTCGGTCTTCCCGGCCATCCTGCCGTAGCACACATTCTCCCTCATGCTGCCCGAGAACACGACGGCGGTCTGCGGGATGTACCCGAGCATGGTGTTCAGGTCGTCCTCGCCGTACTCGCGGACGTCCCGTCCTCCTACGGTCACGCGGCCGGAGGTGGCGTCGTAGAGCCTCGGGATCAGATTGAGTAAAGTGGACTTCCCGCTCGCCGTGGGCCCGATGATGGCCAGCGTCTCGCCCTTCCTCACGGTGAACGACACGTCGTGGAGGATCTCGTTGTCCGTGCCCGGGTATGTGAAGCTCACGTGCTCGAACGAGACCTCGCCGGGCTCCGTGGCGTCCTGGGCGGTCATCGGCCCGTCCCTGAGCGGCGACTCGTGCGTGATGACGTCCTCGATCCTCCTGGACGAGACCATGACGTGGGGCAGCTCCCTGAGTATGCCGGAGGCCATCATCACGGAGGACAGCACCTGCGTGGCGTACGAGGTGAACACGATCATGTCCGAGAACAGGATCATCTGGGTGTTGGTGTCAGCCTCCGCGCTTATGAGCGCCGCGCCGACCCAGTAGATCGCCAGGGTCAGGAAGCTCATCATGGACGACGCGATCGGGCGCATCGGCGACATTATGCGGAGGACCCTGACGGAGTTGTCGAGAAGGTTGTCCGAGGACGACTCGAACTTGGCGGTCGCGTGGTCCCTGGCGTTGTAGGCGCGGATGGTGCGCATGCCCTCGAGCTCCTCGCGGGTGTCCGCGTTGACCGCGTCCACGAACCACTGCATCTTCCGGATGTACGGGATGCCTTTGGACATAATCACGGTCATGGACACAAGGAGGATCACCATGGCGACGGCGGTGACCGCGGTCCACTCGAAGGCGCTGGAGGTTATCTTGTATAGAGCCCAGATGGCCATGATGGGCGCCTTGATGACCATGTTGATGGCCCTGCCCATGAACTGCTGGATCTGGTAGACGTCGTTGGTGGAGCGGGTGATGAGCGATGCGACGGAGAAGGAGTCCAGGTCCTGCCTGGACCACGTCTCGATCTGCGAGAACTGGCGCTGGCGCAGGGTCCTGCAGAGCGCCGCCGCCGTGCGAGAGGCGAGCGTCGCGGTGCATATGGCGAGGGCCAGACTCCCGAAGGCGCAGGCGATCATGTTCACCCCGTAGGAAGCGATGATGTCCGGGGACTCACCGTTCTGCAGGCGGTAGGTGATCTCGGACATGTACTCCGGTATGCGGAGGTCAAGGTACACGGTGCCTGTGATGAGCGCGACGCAGCACGCCACCATCAGCCAGTCCCTCCTGCGGAAGTATTTCAGAATCATGTCCCTACCCAGCGCGATACATTCGCGGTATGCGCTGGCACCGATATAATCATGAGCTTGGGCTGGAGGATAGAACTGACAGGATGGATCGTATCGGCTGCCGCGTCCATGAGTATAATCGGGAGAGGGTGTGAATACAATCCCGGGTGCGAGCCAGATATCCGATTGTACATCCGATTATATTCATGAATACAATCGGAGCGGGGGCTGAATACAATCGGTGAATACAATCCTCGGTCCCCTTCAAGGTGCTGACGGGAGAGTCGGTGTCGTTCCGGGTACTGGCTCCTTGAACCTAAGGCCAATCCGGGGGCAATCGGATTATACCTCCAATGCCATGATGGCGCATGTACCGCCTGGCAGTCTACGGGAAGGGAGGGGTTGGGAAGTCCACGGTCTCCGCCAATCTGTCCTACCTGCTATCCGCGGGCGGAAGCACCGTCCTGCAGGTCGGGTGCGATCCGAAGCACGATTCCACCCGCCTGCTCACGGGCGGGAGGCAGATCAGGACGTTCCATTCCGACACCTCGGCGGATCCGCTCGTGGTGTCCGACTGCGGCGTCATGTGCGTGGAGTGCGGGGGCGCGGAGCCCGGGAGGGGATGCGCCGGCAAGGGCATGGAGCTACTGTTCTCCAGGATAGCCGACGTGGACGCGGACTACCGCGTGTGCGACGTGCTGGGCGACGTGGTCTGCGGGGGCTTCTCGATCCCGGCGCGGAAGTCCAACGCCGACGCCGTGCTCATCGTCACATCGGGCGAGTTCATGTCGCTGTTCGCGGCGAACAACATCCTCCGCGGGCTGAGGAACATCAACCCCGGACCCTGCGTGATAGGGATAGTTCTCAACAGGAGGGGCGACGAGGGTGAGGAGGCCTCGGCCAGGGCGTTCTCGGAGGCGGTCGGCGTGCCGATCGTCTGCGACATCCCCCGTTCGAGGGAGTTCAGGGACGCGGAGGCCGCCGGATCCACGGTCGCTTCCCTCTATCCGGATTCCGTGGCGGCGGAGGCCATGCGCTCGCTAGCGACGTTCGTAGCTTCGCATCCGGAGGGGTTCGAACCGAAACCGCTCTCCGAGGAATCAATGTCGCAGCTCGCCAGGGGCGAGCCCATAACCGGCGGCGAGCGCCGCAGGAACCAGCTGGCCTGCTCGTTCGACAGCTACGACTCCGAGAGGAACCTCTCCTACGTCGGAGAGTTCGTGATGCCCGCGTGCACGTCGCACGGGGCGGCGGACGCCGCCATGAGGATACGGGATGCGGCGGTCATATTGCACGGGCCGGTCAACTGCGCCTACCTGATGGAGATGGCGTTCAGGAGGAGGGCCCTCAACGACAAGCCCCAGAGGTCCCCGGAGATCCCCGATCCCGGCATATTTTCCACACATCTGGACGCCTCCGAGGCGTTCAGGGACACAGGCTCCAACGTATCCGACGCGGTCGCCCGCGCCAAGGCCGAAGGGTACTCGACGATGTTCCTCGTGGCCACGTGCTCGTCCGAGATCATGGGCGCCGACCTGGCGGAGGCCGCGAGACGCGCCTCGAAGGAGCACGGCGTCGACGTGATACACGTGGAGCCGGACAGGGAGTTCCTGTCCAGCAAGTTCGGCGCCTCGTACGGGCTGTTCGACGCGCTCATCTGCAGGATGCCTCCGCGGGATGTCGAGGAGGGGACGGTCAACCTCATCGCCCGCTCGTTCTACGGGATGGGCAGGGACAGGAACGCCGAGGCGATCGACCATATACTCGGATTGATGGGGCTGAGGACGAAGTTCCGCCTCCTCGACTTCTGCGACATGGCCGACGTCATGGACTTCCGCGCGGCGGAGTACGACGTCCGCCTGGGCCGCGGGATGCTGGACGAGAGGGTCTGCAGGAGGATATCGGAGGTCACCGGCCGCAGGGAGGCCCTGCTCCTGGAGCCGCCGTCCGGGCTCGGCAGGTGCCTTGAATGGGTGCACTTGCTGGCCGAGTACGACCCGAAGCTGGCGCCAAGGGCGCCCGCGGCGGAAGCCGCGCTGAGGGAGGAGTTCGAGTCGATAGTGTCCGCCGGGCGCGGGCGCATGGAGGGTAAGAGGGTGGTCATCTACGCGATAATGGCCAGGAGGTTCGAGTGGCAGGTCGAGACCCTGCGGGCGATGGGCGCCGAAGTCGTCGGAATACTGATGGTCCACGGCCACGTGATCGACCACAACGCGCCGACTCCGGATTATGGCGACATACCCGTTACCGACGGGGCCCGCATGTGCGACCTCAGAAGGCTGATGTCCGAAGGCGGGATCGACCTGGTGGTCACCAACGACCCGGACAGGGTCGGTCGTGAGGGCTACCGCTGGGTCTCGCTGGGCTCCCGGCACGTAGGGATGACGGGAGTGGCGGAATGGGTCCGTTCGGTGACCGAGGCTCTCGGTGTTCCGGGAAGCACGTGGGAGGCGGGGCTGTGAGGCTCGAACCCGACGGTCTGCTCGGGGCCATCGCGGCATCCGAGTCGCTCGGTCTCACCGACACCATGGTCAACGGCGCCGGGGGGTGCCGCTCCAGGGCTCAGATCGCCCTTCACGACATGATCCCGGAGTACTCGCCGGAGAACCCGGCGTGCTGCTCGTCGAAGTACTTCAGCAGGCAGTCCAGGCTCCCGTGCACGTACCTGAACAGGGACGACATAGTGTTCGGCGCCTCCGGGAAGATATCCGAGGGGCTTTCCTCGGTCTCCGCCGCGAGCGGGAGGAGGGCGCTCCTGGTCGACACGCTGGGGGCTTCGCTGGTCTGCACCGACTACTCCGGGCTGACGGGGAGCGCCGGGTCGGATCCGGTGCTGATAGACGGCGACCTCTCGTCGATGACGTTCGGCGAGGGGTTCGACGCCGCCACCCTCGCGGTCCTCCGCGAGATGTCCCCGGAGCACGGGGAGGACGGGACCGTCAACATCCTCGGCTACGGGGTCTCCGACCTCGGCTGGGGAGCTGGCTCCGATAGCCTGGCGGCGATCCTGGGCGCCATGGGTGTCCGCGCGAGGTTCGTCAGCTGTCTCTCGGACGATGTGGCGGGATGCGGGAGGGCCTCGCTCAACGTTATGCTGAGGCCGGAGAACTGCCACAGGACAGCGGAGTGGATGCGCTCCGAGTACGGGATCCCGTGCCTGAGGCCGTCTGCCGGAGCCCCCGTCGGCTACGACGCGACCAGGTCGCTGGTCCGCGAGGTCGCCGGGGCGGTGGGATGCGATCCAGCACCGGCTCTAGAGATGATAGATGCCGACGCCCGCAGGGTGCACGCGGTGCTGATGAACTACGACCGCGCCCCGATCATGCTCTACCTCAAGGGCCTGGCCATCGAGGCCGAGTCGTCCACGGCGTGGCCGATCCTGAAGTGGATGCACGGGACGTTCGGCATGGCTCCGAGGAGGATCACATTGGCCGATTCTGAGTACGAGGCGGAGATCCGCGGCTATCTGGACGGCTTCGGAATAGACGCCATCGACGATCCCGACCCGGACTTCGACGTGCTGTTCTCCGACGGCCTGAGGTGCCTGGAGGGCAGGCTCGCGGTGGACGACAGGAGCTATGTGGAGGTCCGCATGCCGAGGGGCAGGAATCTGGACCTCATGGGAAGGACCGTGATCGGCACCGCGGGGTGCAGGTATGTCCTGGACGAGCTGATGAACGGGATGGTCCGCTTCAGATGCGGGCAGCCCACGGAAGTGGATTACAGGCCGTGTTGCGGCAGGTGAAAAAATCGGGGGACGGCCGACCCGTGTCGCAGCCGTCCGTCTCCCTTTTCGGATTTACTCCGGAAGTGCGGATCCGAGTATGACGAGTGGCTTGCCGCCGTGGCTCACGACCTCGCATTCCACTCCGTACACCTCGCGCACGGCCTCCTCAGTGATGACATCTTTCGGAGCGCCCACATCGCGTATGACGCCCGGGGCGGACATGAGGACGACCTTGTGGGCGTACTTGGCAGCTAGGTTCAGGTCGTGGCTTATCATGACGATGAGCTTGTCGTCAGCCTCGGCCAGCGCCCTCAGCATCTCGATGACGAACACCTGGTGCCTGACATCGAGGTTCGAGGTGGGCTCGTCCAGGATGAGGATGGGGGTCTCCTCCACGATGCCCCTGGCGACGGCGACCTTCTGGTGTTGCCCGGCGGAGAGTTCGTTGAACTTCCTCATTGCCAGATGGTCGACGCCTACCAGTTTCATCACCTTGTTGGCAATGATGACGTCCTCGTCGGACGTCCTCCATCTCTGATGGTTGTGTCTGCCAATCAGGATGGTGTCATCACGGTCATGGAGAAGTAGTCCTGGGTGAACGGCGGGACGTATCCGACCTTCATCGCCAGGTCCTTCTGGTCCATGCCCTCGATCACCTCATCGTCCACGAGGATCTCGCCGCTGGTCGGATGGATGATCTTGCATAGCATCTTGACCAGGGTGGATTTGCCCACCCCGTTGGGGCCTATGATGCATACGAGCCCCGGCTCGTCCAGCACGAGGTTGATGTCCTGCAGGACCTGCTGTTCGGGGGAGTATCCGAATCCCACGTTCCTGAGTTCGACCTTCATGCTCACCACACCCTGCTGTTCTTCCTGAGGATCAGCCAGAGGAACATCGGTCCGCCGAGGAATGCGGTGATCACACCGACCTGGAGGACGCTCGGGGCGATGATGGTCCTGCCCAGGAGGTCGGCGACCACCAGAAGCATCGCGCCGAACATGGCCGAGGCGGGGATCATGAATCTGTTGTCAGCTCCCACGAATATCCTGCATACGTGCGGCGCGATGAGCCCGACGAACCCGATGAGGCCGGTGAACGCCACGATGACTGCGGCCACCATGGCGATGATGACCAGCAGGATCCTGCGTATCCGGTTGACGTTGAGGCCCATTGCCGTGGCGTTCTCGTCGCCCGTGGTCAGGACGTTGATCTGCCTCGACAGGAGCATCATGACGATTATCCCGGGGACGACGATGGCCAGCATGTACGGGACCGCGGGCCATCCGGCGAAGGACAGGGATCCCACGGACCAGGTGTAGAGCTCCGAGAGGGTTGGGCTCTGCCCAGAGTTTCATCATCGTGGTCAGCGCGTTGAAGATGTACATCACCGAGATCCCGGCCATGACCATGACGGTCGGCGAGACGTTCCTCATCTTGGAGACCATGATGATGACCGCTGTGGGGATGAGGGAGAAGATGAACGCGTTGACGAACAGCCCTAGCTGTCCGGTGCCGACGGTGAATCCCATGACCATCCCCAGGGTGACCCCGAATAGGGCTCCGGACGACACTCCCGTGGTGTACGGGTCCGTCAGGGGGTTCATCATGATGCTCTGCATCACGCATCCGCACACGGCCAGTCCCGCTCCCGCTATGATGCCGATCACTATGCGGGGCATCCTGAGCTCGATGATCGCATAGTCGTAGAGGACGTTGGTCACGTTCCCCGTCAGGTGGTTGAATATCGTGACGTACGTGTCCAGGAATCCGATGGGGGTGTCCCCTATAGTGAGGGCCACCCCCATCACGACGATGGTGACGACGGCGCAGACCAGGATGAACATCCACTTCCTGAACACATACTTCCGATAGTCGTTGAGAGGCTCCTCGCGTCCCGCCGTTTCTGGTGCCTTCCATTCGGACACGGCATCCCTAACGACAGAACCGATCAGGGGGTCGCTCTTGTAGTCCGTCATCACCGATCGCCTCTTGTTTCACTCTGTGGACATCCTGTAGACGCCCGCGTAGACCTCGGCTCCCTCGGAGCCGGGCTGGTGGTACTTCTCGAAGAACTCGTAGAAGAGCTCCCATCCGTAGTCCTGGTCGACCAGGTCGGGGTAGAGGTACGAGGCGAGGAGCACGAGCATCGAGGGCGAGTACAGGCCGTTGAAGTAGCCGTAGGCCAGACCGATGATGTTCCCGTCGGAGTATGCCTGAGTCTGGCTGAACATCTCCTTGAAGGTGTTCAGGGCCGTCTCGACGTTGTTGTCGTAAGCGGACAGGCTGCTCATCGAGATGATGATGTAGTCCGACGCGTTCTCTTCCTGGAGGAACCACTCAGCGGTCCTCGTGGCCTGATAGGTGTCGTTGTCCCCGTTGGGCATAAGGTTGACGCCGGGGATCATCTCGACCCATGCGAGGTCGGGGTAGGTTCCGTTGGATCCGGAGCTCCTGATCTTGATGGCGCCGGAGTCCGTCGGATTGTTCACCACGTAGTATGTGACGTAGTCCTCCTCGCTGAGGCCGGACAGGCACTCGTTGAGGTAGTCCATGACCTTGTCATAGAATGCGATGTACTCGGAGGCGCTGTCGTAGCATCCGAGGATGAACCCGAATGTTAGCATGGAGGAGATGGCGTAGGTACCCTGGCAGTAGGGCTTGATGACCTGCGTGTCGGAGCCCATGGCCGCGAGGCCGTCCTTCACGACGGTGTCGTCCCAGTATCCGTTGAGGATCAGGACGTCCACGTTCGAGCTGTTGAATGTCTCGAGGCCGGAGGTCGTCCTCATCATGCTGCCAGAGTAGTTGCCGTAGGAGTTGATGCCCTCGGTGTCGAAGGCGGTGGTGTACCCCAGGGTGGTGTTGTCCGCGTAGTCGACGTTGTCCCAGAGGCCGAGCATGCTCACGAGGAAGCCGGTCTGGTACTGGTAGATCCCGATGCTGTCGGTCTTCATCGGGTACGTGATGGAGACGACCGCGGAGGAGTTGGACTCGTAGTACTCCAGGTAGTAGAGCGTACAGGTGTTGCCGTCGATGATGTTCCTGATGAGGGTGACATCGTCGCTGGTGATCTCACCGTCGCAGTTGGCGTCGGCGAAGGGGTATTCCTCGGAATCCCAGGTTGTTTCGCCGTTCACGATCGACTGGACCATCTCCAGGTCTCTGTCGTCCAGGTAGTCGTCGTTGTTCGCGTTTCCGTAGACCAGGAGCCTTCCGGTCTCCACAACTGGATCCCTGGAGGACGACTGATGCATCGAGACGGCGACCGCGATCCCCGCGATGACGACGATAGCTACCGCTACCACAGCCAGTATTTTCGTATTCATGTTATCAAGTGGATGTATAATCCAACTGCTGTTTTGATGTGATAATATATATGGTTTATGACCAATGAACGCAATATCTCAATAATTTTTGAGATATTAGGCGGGAAAATATGACTGAGGATACCCTGGGGGAGTTCTGGGATTCGGTGGCCGACGAGTTCTACTGCATGGCGGCGGAGGGGCTGGAGGAGACCAACGAGCTGGACGGCATCCTCGGATCGCTTCCGGTCGGACGCAACTCGCTGCATGTGCTCGATATCGGGACCGGTTCCGGTCTGATGGCGATAAAGGCTGCCAGGCTGGGGCACAGCGTCGTCGCGCTGGACAGCAGCGAGGCGATGCTGTCGAACGCTAAGCGGCTGGCGGAAGAGTCGGGCGTCGAGATCCGGTTCGTGAAGGCGGATGCCTGCGAGACGGGACTGTCGGAGGGTTCGTTCGACGTGGTCATCGCTAGGAACGTCCTATTCAGCATCGAGAGGTGCGGGGATACGGTCATCCACTGGAAGCGCCTCCTGAGGCCTGGGGGATTTGTCGTCATCATGGATGGCAACTACTGTTTCCACCTGTGGAGCGATGAATACGCCCGTCGCAGGGAATATCTGATGAGCCTCAGATCCCGGGACGATTTACAGGAGGCAATGGGGCCGAACGTGGACGTGGGACCGCTAGTAGCGGAGATCGAGCATTTCTATATCAGCAAGGTCAGGCGGCCCGGATGGGAGATATGGTTCCTTGCGAGCCAGGGATTCCAGGACATCCATGCATGGTACCATGATGATACAGGATACACCGCGATATCGAAGTATGGAGAGATGCAGGTCCCGGTATCATACACACTGGTGGCCAGGAGGCCTCCTGAAGGTGAGGTCGGCCTCATCTCTCAGAGGGTCCGTGCGGATGCTCATAGGCCCAAGGACCTGGACGGCGGTACGGCAGTCATAGCGGCAGTATCGAGTCCACAGAGGATCGAGATACTAGACAGGCTGTCTATGGGGGACATGACTGTATCGGAGATCAATGAAACGATGGGCTTGGAATCCAGCAGGATGGCGTACCATTTGAGGATCTTGAAGGAAGCCGGGCTCATCATTTGCACGAGAAGAGGCCGCAACATGGTATACACCCTGTCCGACCCGGACAGGGTGAACATCCTACTCAATACGGTCTACTCGATATCGGAGGAGTCTTCGGCACGCGAAAAGGATTGACGAGCGAATCATTCCGATTCCAGCTTCTTCCTCTCGCGCCTGCTGCTGACCAGATGCCACATGGCGAGAATCGGATGGACCGTGATTATCCTCGGCCCGGAGTACCGCATTACGGCACGGATGCGCTCCCTCATCTCGGGGCTGTAGCAGTGGACCCGGCAGTTGGAGCAGAAGGTCTTCTCGGACATCAGGGGGCACCTCGCGGTGCGTACTGCGGCGTAAGCCGACAGCTCCGAGCACTCGGGGCACAGCGTCTTCGACTTCCTGTCGTACGCATCGTGGTTCCCGCGGCAGTACAGCGCGATCATCTCGGCGACCACGCGCTGCTCCCTCTCGCGCCTGCGCTCGACCCTGTCCGTCATGGCACCTCCAGCGGCGTTCCGGGGGTTAAAATTTGGCCCTTTTTCCTTAAGGTGGTACGTCCGACACCTTTAGACCCATCTGCCGTCCAAGAACCTATCAACGTCGGGCGCAGGCCCGTCCGGGGCCCATTGCGGGGGAGATAGCCAGAGCGCCCCGGGGCGTCCCGTTCCCGGTTTCCGGAGGGTATGTCGGCCGTGCGGACTCCGCTCATAGGTCTTTCTATCATGGGTCTCGAGAACCTTTATCAAAGAGAGCCGAATAGGGAGAGAGATGGATTCGGGATTCGAAGGCATAGCTACTGGAATCGCACTGTCCGATTCCATGCACCTCAAGCTGAGGAAGGTTGAGGAGCTGAACGACGCGCTCTACGACATCACCGTGCCCCCGGAGTGCATGGTGGATTTCATGTCCTCAGCGATAGCCTCCGACCTCTCGTTCACATGCTCATCGGAGGACTCCGACCCCGACAGGGTCAGGGAGCTTCTTTCCGGCGGCGAGCCGGACGACGGCGTGCTCTCGCGCGTGGTGTCCCTAAGGTTCTCAAAGATCAAGCCGTTCCCGTGGAGCGTCGACACCCTTTCGGGGATGCACTGCAGGCTCACCAAGGGCCGTCCCGGGTACGATCCCGGCAGGGTCCGCAATTCCCCGTATATCGCGTCGGAACCCCTGTTCGAGGTGCCCGATGCTATGCAGCCCTACGCGGAGGTCTCGCTGAACAACATGATCAGGACGCTCAACGAGTCGGCGTACCACCCGTTCATCTCCGTGTCGCTCTTCTGGAACGGCCTGGAGCTGCTCCAGCCCTACCAGGGGGACAACAGGATGTTCCACGGCGAGGTCATGCTCGCCGCGCTGGCCGCGTGGAACTGCCGCGGCATGGCGAGGACCGCCCTCGGGAAGCACTTCGTGAGGGCCTCCAGGCCCATGGAGTGCGCCAGGCGCGAGTTCCTGGAGTCCGGGAACCCGAACCTCCTGGCGTCGGTCACGGTGGACTGCATGATCGCGGCCCTCCAGGAGGCGCTGGCGGAGCTGAGGCCCCTGGACGTCACGAGGAACGTGGACGGCCTCACGGCGACGATCCTGCGCAGGTCCCGCATGACGCCCTCGTTCGTCATGGCCGACGTCCACGACTGGGTCGGGGACATAAGCGACCAGGCGTTCAGGTCGAGGATCTCCACGCTGACCGAGCTGGGCGTTCTGGAGAAGGTGGGCAACACCCGCGGCTCGAAGTACCGCTACGTGGACCCGTTCGCAGAGGTCCGCAGGATCAACGGCTGGGACCGGAAGCTCACAGCGGAGGACGACCTCCACATGAAGCGCATCCACAATCCGGGCCGCTGATCATCCGTTTCTGTACTCGGCGCAGCGCCTGACGAAGGCGAGCGCCACCTCCGGATTGGAGTAGTAGTAGAGGTGCGGGTAGCCGGCGAGCACCGTGCCCGTGTCATGCATGCACCTGTACGTCGTGCCCTTCTTCGACGCTTCCCAGTCGTCCCCGTTGGACTCGCTGTCCCAGTAGTGGAACTCGTGGCCCTTGACCGTCGTCTTCGTTCCGAGCATGCCGTCTTCGTTAACGGGTCCGAGCGTGACGTAGCCGAACCTGCAGAGCTTCCCTGTGTTCCAGGTCTTCCCGGGGATGACGCCGCACATTTTCCTCATGACGCCGTCCCTGTCCTCCATCGTCTCGTGGAGGTACATGAAGCCGCCGCACTCGGCGATGCAGGGCATGCCGGCGGCGACCTTCTGGCGGATGTCTTCGAGCATCGAGCGGTTCGCCTCCAGCTCCTCTCCGTGCAGCTCCGGGTAGCCTCCTGAGAGGACGATGCCGTCCACGTCCGGGAGTTCGGCATCCTTCATGGGCGAGAATCTGACGATCTCCGCTCCGCACCTCTCCAGCAGCTCCACGTTGTCCTCGTAGGTGAAGCAGAACGTGTCGTCGTCGGCCAGGCCGATCCTGACGTTGCCGTCAACACGGCCGACTTCGGGGGCGGCGTACTCGAGGTTCGGGGCGGAGCCCGCCATCTTGATCAGGAGATCGATGTCCAGCGATTCCTCGAGCACGTCGGCCAGCTTGTTCAGCTTCTCCCTCAGCGACTCTATCTCGCCGGGGAGGACCAGGCCCAGGTGCCTGCTCTCCAGCACGAGGTCGGTGACCTTGGGGACGTATCCGATGGGCTCGATGCCCATCTCCCTCACCTTCGGGGCCAGGGCGCTGTAGACCCTGGCGGACATCTGGTTGAATATCACGCCGCGGATGTTGTTCTCCGCGAAGTCCAGGAATCCCTTCAGCACCGCGAGCGTCGAGAGCGACGATCCCCTGGCGTTGACCAGCAGGACCACCGGTATGTCCAGCCTGTTCGACACGTCGCACGAGCTGGCGAAGGTCCCGTCGAAGGTGACGCCGTCGTAGAATCCCATCACTCCTTCCACCACGGAGATGTCGCACTGCTCCGCGGTCCTGCCGAAGAGGTACCTCAGCGTCGGGTCGTCCACGAAGTAGGCGTCCAGGTTCTTGGAACGCGTGCCGATCACGCGGGAGTGGAACATCGGGTCGATGTAGTCCGGCCCGCACTTGAACGAGGCGACCTTCAGTCCGCGGTTGACCAGCGCCTGCAGGAGGCCGCAGGTCACCAGCGTCTTCCCGCTCCCGCTGGCCGGGGCGGCTATCAGGAAGCGGGGGAGGCTCATCTGCCCCTCACCACCGCGATGTACACGGGGTTCTGGCCGAACATCAGGTGGTACGATCCGAGCTTCTTGGAGCGTGCGATGGTCACGTTCACGATCTCCTCCTCGACGAGCCCCAGGTCCCTGATGACCTTCGCGGTCTCGGCCATGGTCTCGATCGTCACCGAGTTGATCACGATGCGGACGTCCGGGTTCTTGGACAGGAGGCATTTCACGATGTCCTCCAGGTTGCCGGAGGACCCGCCGATGAACGCGTGCGTCGGGATCGGGAGGTCCTCGAGCGCCTCGGGGGCCAGGCCGCGGATCACGTGGACGTTCGGCGTCTTGAACTTCCTCTTGTTGACCTCGATCAGGTCTGCCGCTACGTCCTCCTTCTCCACGGCGTACACCTCTCCGTTCACGGCGGTGAGCGCCATCTCGATGGAGACGGAGCCGGTCCCCGCCCCGACGTCGTAGATCACCGAATCATCGGACAGCTTTAGCTTCGCCACGGACAGCGCGCGGACCTCCGACTTGGTCATCGGGGCGTCGCCGCGGGTGAAGTCCTCGTCGGGGATGCCGATGGGGTTCCTCCTGTCCGGGTTCTTATTGAATATCATCGCCACGCAGAGGCTGCCGAAGGACATGCCGAGGAGCTCCTTGGGGGTCCCGCGGACCACCCTCTCGGTGGGGTAGCCGAAGTCCTGGCCTATCGCGACCTCGACGTCCACGGCGTACTCGTCCAGCTCCCTGCACAGCCCGTGCACGGTCTCCTCTCCGGAGAGGAGGGTGAAGATCTTGGCGTGGGTGTTCGCCAATCCGACAAGGTTGGAATCCCTGCCGTGGGCGCTCGTCATGTAGGCGTCCTGCCAGGTCTCGCCTAGCTTTGAAGCCATATAAACCATTGAAGAAATACCGCACTCGACATCGACGTCGTATATCGAACGATCGAGGCGGGCGAGCAGCTGCTTCGCGCCGCTGTAGAATCCGGTGTCGCCGGACAGCAGGCATGCGATGTTGGAGTACTCGGTGTGCTCCTCTAGGTACTCGGCGATCCTGTCGGCGCGGTACTCCTCGAGCGTCGCCATCCCTGCGGTGTCCACGGACTCGAGCATGCGCTTCGCTCCGATCGCGAGGTCGCACTTCGCGAGCTTCGCCGCGGACCTCTGGGTGAGATCCCCCGGGCCCATGCCTATGCCGATGAGCGTGACCGTCCTCTTACCGATGGGCGCCTCCACCTCCACGTGCTCCAGGCCGAGGATGTCGTCCAGCATGCGGATCGCATCCGCGTACCTCAGGCCGGATTCCTCGGGCTTGCTGACCAGGACGATCCCCACGCCCGCCCTGCGGGCGGCGCGGACCTTGTCCTCGAAGCCCCCGATGGTGCCCGAATCCTTGGTGACCAGCCATTTCGCCCCGGATTTGACGAATGCCGCGAGGTTCTCCTCCTCGGTGAAGGGGCCCTGGGCGGCGATGAGGTGCTTCCCCTCGAACCCTAGGGCGACGGCCTTGTCCATGGATTCCTTGGTGGAGAGGACGCGGGCGACGACCCTCTCCCTGTAGTCGGGGATCCCGGTGTACAGGTCCAGCTCCTTGGAGCCGGTGGACGCGAGGATCACTCCCTCCTTATCTTTCAGATAATCTACCGCGGCCTGCACGGATTCGACCTCTACGACGCCCTCCGGAGTGCCTCCCCCCTCCCTGACCAGGCGCACGCACGGTACGCCGGCGGCCTTGCAGCCCTCGGCGATGTGCTCGGAGATCCTTCTTGCGTAGGGATGCGTTGCATCCACGACCACCGTGAACCCCTCTTCCTTGATGACCGAGGCGATGCCCTCGGCTCCGCCGCAGCTTCCCACCTTCACGTCCACACCGTCGTCCTCCATGACGACGGCTCCGTACTCGGTTGCCACGCGGACGGTCACCGGCACGCTTCTAGACGACAGATACCTGGCGAGGGCGCGACCCTCGGTCGTTCCTGAGAATACGAGGACTCTTGTCATGTGAACCTCGGTGTAACGGGTTTGGAGCAGACCGCGACGGTCATGCCGTCCCTGGCGGTCTTCCTCCTGATGAAATCTGTTCCCCCGGCGCGGACCGCGGAGCGCTCGCACACGCAGTCGACGGAGGTGATCCCGGCGACGAACTCGGACCTGGAGAACTCGCCCTCCAGCGAGTTGAGGTCGTCGGCGGTGTAGAACGAAACGGGAGCGCTCAGCCTCCTGGCGAGCGTGAGTATGGCGGCCTCGTCCTTCTTGAGGTCGATGCTCGCAATGGCCGCGACGCGACGCGGGTCGATGCCGTCCTCCTCGAGGATCGAGCGGATGAACGCATCCATCCTCTCGGTGTCGGTGTTCCTCCTGCACCCTATCCCGAGGACGGTGTCCATTGGGATGAGGTTGAGCGTGACGTCGAACGGCTTCTTCTCGGGATCGGTGGAGACGCAGACGCCGAACTCTCCCGAGTCGGCAATCGTCAGTCCCGCGGGAAGCTCCCCTTCAATCGGTATGTCCGAGCAGAATCCCACGAAGCGGCTGTCCAGCACCCTGGCGGAGACGTCCTTCGCGATCTTCATGCTCGATATCCTTAGTCCGTTCAGCGAGGCGAACGTGTCCACGGCGAACTTGCCGTTGAGGTCCGTCGCGGTGGTGATGATCGCCTCGGACCCGATGCCGTCCGCGATCCTCTGGGTGAGCGCGTTGCATCCGCCGATGTGGCCCGACAGCAGCGCTATGGTCCACCTGCCGTGCTCGTCCATGGCGACGACCGCCGGATCCACGGTCTTGCTCTTCACGTAGGGCGCGATGTACCTCACCGCGATTCCGACGGCGCCGATGTAGACGATGGCGTCGCACTCCTGGAAGGCGCGGCCGGTCCACTCGGATGTCGGTCCCTCTATCTTCTCCAGGCCCAGGTTGTCCGACGACGTCTTGCTGAAGAGCCTGACGTCCTCCCCGGGCAATGCGTCTTTGACCCTCATGGCCGTGCGGCAGCCGTTGGTCGAGAACGCTACGACGTCTATCCTCACTGGGAGCGCCCCCTCACTTCGTCGAGCATCCCGTCCGCCAGGCTCGTCTTCCCGAGCATCCCGTAGACGGAGGAGAACATCACCGCTGACGTGCGGATCTGGCCGCCGGTGCGGTGGTTCATGTGGAACTCTATCTTGTCCAGGAGGAGTCTGGACACCTCGGGGACCAGGTTCTCCGCCGCGATGGCGTCGAGCGCGTCGTCGGTGGAGATGCACCCCATGATGGTCTTGACGCATTCAAGCGACGCTCCGGCCACCGCCGCGTTCCCCGCTAGGATCTCCATCCTGGCGTCGGCGTTGCGCGAGTGGGTGTTCATTATCCCGCCGGCGACCTTGACGATCTTGCCGAGATTGGATACGAGGACGACGTCCACTTTGAGTTCCACCGCGTAGTCCAGCATCTCGCCCACGAAGTTGCTGCACTTGACCGCGAGGTCGGCGTCTATGCCCTCGATCCCGTCGGAGAAGTCCTTCCCGTAGTTGCCCGGAACCACCAGGAGAACCTTGTCGCCGTTGGCGACCCTCATCCTCATCTCGGTGCGGATGGTGTCGACGAGCGCGGTCTCGCTCATGGGCTCGACTATCCCGCTCGTGCCGAGGATGGATATCCCGCCCTCTATGCCGAGGCGGGGGTTGAATGTCTTCTGGGCGATCTCCTCGCCCTCCGGCACGGATATCGTCACCCTGAACCCGCCGGTGTACCCGAGCGAGGCGGCCACGTCCTCCAGCGCCTCCTTTATCATGGAACGGGGCACATGGTTGATCGCGGCGTTGCCGGGCGGCTGGTCGAGGCCTTTGCGGGTGACCCTCCCGACGCCCTTGCCGCCGTCGATCTCGATGCCGGATTGGATGAGCTCCACGTCCGAGTAGACGAGCGTCCCGTGGGTCGCGTCGATGTCATCGCCCCCGTCCTTGCGGACGGCGCACCTCGCGGCCCCGTCGGAGGACGACGGGTCCTCCACCGGGAGCTCGAGCGTGATGCCCTTCGGCGTGGTGATCGTGACAGAGCCAGACGGCTTCCCGAGTGCGATGAGCGCGGCCGCCTTCGAGGCCGCCGCGGCGCACGTTCCCGTGGTGTGCCCGCGCCTCAGGCGCTTGTTGTTGACGAACACGTAGAGGTCCTCTTTCCCGTCGCTCATCTGAAATCCTCTTGACATTGGACGAATCGACCAATCCATTATATTATGTTCCGCACATCCCCGTCCATAGGAAGTGTGTTCTGGAAATGGCTGGCAAGCTATATGGAATAGGCGTCGGACCCGGGGAGCCCGGGCTGCTGACCCTGAAGGCCAAGGAGATCCTCGAGGGGTGCGGCGTGATCGCGTACCCCGTCCGCAAGCTGGGAGAGGGGAGCACCGCGTTCGACATCATCAGCCAGGTCGTCGACGTCTCGGAGAAGAGCGTCGAGGAGTTCCTGTTCTCGATGGATCCCGACGACTCCGTCAGGGAGAAGTGCAGGGAGGACGCGATGAACAAGATGTGTCGCCTCCTCGACAACGGGGAGGACATCGCCATGGTGACCCTTGGAGACGTCGGAGTGTACAGCACCTACATGTACATCGACCGCGAGATCGCCTCCAGGGGGTACGACACGGAGGTCGTCCCCGGCATCCCGTCGTTCTGCCACGGCGCCGCTCTGGCCGGCATCCCGCTGATGATCGGGAACGAGGGCCTCGCCGTCGTTCCCGTCGCCAAGGAGAACTCCAAGCTGCTCCGCCAGGCGCTCGAGAGCTTCGACAACGTCGTCGTCATGAAGGCGTTCAAGTCCATGTCCCTCATCGCATCCACGATGGAGGAGTTCGGCATCCCCCTCGAGGGTGCCACCGTCGTCAGCAACGTCGGCATGGAGGGCGAGTACATCGGGCCCATCGACCTGGACCGCCAGTACGGATACTTCACTACCGTTCTCATAAAGAAGAACAAGGGGGGCAAGGACATATGATATCGTTCATCGGAGCCGGCCCGGGGGATCCCGAGCTCATCACGATCAAGGGAAGGAAGCTCATCGACCAGGCCGACGTCATCATCTACGCCGGGTCCCTGGTCAACCCGGACGTCCTGTCCGGCCACAAGGAGGGCGCGGTCATCTACAACAGCGCCCTCATGGACCTCGACGAGGTCATCAAGGTGATGGAGGAGGCCGAGAAGGAAGGCAAGAAGGTCGTGCGCGTGCACACCGGCGACCCAGCCATCTACGGCGCCCACAGGGAGCAGATGGACAGGCTGGACGAGCTCGGGATCACGTACGAGGTCGTCCCCGGCGTGTCCTCGGCGTTCGCCACCGCCGCCGTCCTCAACGCGGAGTACACCATGCCCGGGAAGAGCCAGACCGTCATCTTCACCAGGATGGAGGGCAGGACGCCCATGCCCCCCGGCGAGAAGCTGAAGGACCTCGCGAGCCACCACGCGACGATGGTGATCTTCCTCTCCATCGGCTTCATGGACGAGATGGTCAAGCAGCTGGAGGAGGGAGGCTACGAGCCCACCACCCCCGCCGCTGTCGTCTATAAAGCATCCTGGCCCGACCAGAGGATCGTCCGCGGGACCCTCCAGGACATCGCCCAGAAGGTCAGCGACGCAGGCATCAAGAAGACCGCCCTGACCGTGGTCGGGGACTTCCTCGGCGACGACTACGAGCTGTCCAAGCTGTACGACAGGGGATTCACCACCGAGTTCCGCAGGGCGAAGGAGTGATCCCGATGGCCAAGGGAAGACTCCACGTGGTCGGCTTCGGGCCCGGCGGGAAGGACGACATGACCTTCCGCGCGGCCAGGGTCATCGAGGACGCCGACATCGTCACCGGATACACCACATACGTCAATCTCCTGAAACCGATCTTCCCGGACAAGGTCTACAAGGCCACCGGGATGATGAAGGAGGTCGAGCGCTGCCGCTCGGCGATCGAGGACGCCATGACCGGGAAGGATGTGGCGATGGTCTCCTCCGGCGACTCCGGGATCTACGGCATGGCCGGGATCATCTACCAGCTGGCGGAGGAGATGGGGGCGGACATCGAGATCGACACCGTCCCCGGTATGACGGCAGCGTCCACAGCCGCATCCGTGCTGGGGGCGCCGCTGATGCACGACCTGGCGATAATCAGCCTCTCGGACCTGATGACGCCCATCGACCTGATCATGAAGAGGGTCGAGATGGCGGCCGAGGGCGACTTCGTCACGTGCCTCTACAACCCCAAGAGCAAGACCAGGACCGAGTACCTGGACCAGGCCCGCCAAATACTTTTGAAGAAGCGCACCCCGGAGACCCCGGTCGGCATCGTCAGGAACGCCGGCAGGGAGGACCAGTGGAGCAAGGTCACCACATTAGGGGACCTGGACCCCGCGGACGTGGACATGTTCTGCATAGTAATAATCGGAAACTCGCAGACGTACGTGTCCGACGGCCGCATGATCACACCGAGAGGATACAGAATCGAGGGAAGTGAGTGAAATGGCAATCCAGATTGTGAAACCAGAGGACATCGAGAAGCGCAGCATGGAGATCATCGTCTCCGAGCTGAACGGACGCACCTGGCCGGAGCCCACGTTCTCCGTCGTCAGGAGGTGCATCCACACTTCGGCCGACTTCGACTACGCGGACAACCTGGTGTTCTCGGAGAACGCGGCGGAGATCGGCGTGAAGGTTCTGCACGAGGGCGCCGACATCGTCACGGACACCAAGATGGCCGCTGCCGGCATCAACAAGAAGAAGCTCGGCTCGTTCGGCGGCAACGTCCACTGCTACATCAGCGACGACGACGTCGTGACGGAGGCGAAGGCCCGCGGAAGCACCCGCGCGACCATCTGCATGGAGCGCGGGGCCAAGGTCGCGGAGAGCAAGCCCGTGGTGTTCGCCGTGGGCAACGCGCCCACCGCGCTCGTCAGGCTCTGCGAGCTCGTGGAGGACGGACTGAGGCCGGCGCTCGTCATAGGCGCGCCCGTCGGGTTCGTCAACGTCGTGGAGGCTAAGGAGATGACCATGGAGACCATGGACAAATACGGCATCCCCTACATCGTCCCCAAGGGCAGGAAGGGCGGCTCCAACATCGCCGCCACGATCTGCAACTCGATGATCTACTACAAGTGATCCTGGCATAAACGGGGCTCCGGCCCCTCTTCCATATCCACGATATTTGTTCTTTTGTGCCCGGAAAATGATGTTCTGGCCCGCCATTTCAGAGCATAAATATTACGTTATATTCTTTGGTGTTAATCCTGACTTTGTCAGTTATCGACCGATGCCCGTCGAGCGCGTCCGCTGAAACAT
>JAUNYA010000062.1 GCA_030539565.1 Thermoplasmata archaeon
TCCGAGACCGTCGCATTCACCCCGCTGTTGACGTTGAACATCAGCGTCGAGGTGCCGAAGATGTGGTTGGTGATCGTCCTCCTGACCTCCACCGACGCCAGGCGGTTGTACTGGATGCGCTTGACCGACTTGGAGACGGTGTTGCGGTTGCGGACCATCTCCGTCTCGTGGAACTCGAACTCGGTCTTCAGCCAGTAGACGAAGGCGACCGCAAAGGTCAGGCCCGCGAACACTGCGGTGCCGACAACGAGGTCCCTGCCCGTCAGGCCCGCGATGAGTATGATGAAGAACCCTCCGATCGCGCCCGAGATGAGGTTGTCCGCCAGGACGGTCGGGTGGTTGCGGTACGTGCCCCTGGACTCCTCGGGGAGCGACTCCTCCGAGGGCTCCTCCGCAGGCACCCCGGGCATCTCCTCGGGGCTCATTCCCTCTCCTTCAGCATGAGGACTACGCTCTCGTTGAGCTTCGACGCCACGTCCTCGGCGACGTCCTCCTGGAGGTACTCCAGGGTGACGATGCCGCCCGCGGTGGTGACTGTCACGTCCGCCAGGCCGAACATGCGGTTGATCGGGCCCTTCGAGACGTCCACCTGGTGGATCCTCTCGACGGGGACCATCTCGTGGACGATCGTGATGACACCGCGGCGGATCTCCAGCTTGTCGTCGTCGATCCTGTACCTGTAGCGCCTGTACTTGACCTCGGGCGAGACCAGCAGGTATGCCGCGGACACGATGATGAGCGCCCAGCATGCGATGCTGACGAAATCGGCGTTCTCTGCGAACCACCGGTCCGCGTTCATCGCTATTAACGCCAGAACAGCGGCGAGGATGGCCAGGACTATGACGTTCCCGAGGTACATCGACTTCTTGCTGACCGGCTCGAGCCTGCGGTAGCCGTCGGACGTGTAGCCGTCCTCGTCGACCCTGAACTGCTCGTCGACATCCTTCATGCCTAGGGCTATCGGCACCGCCGTTTAATCGTTGCCGTCGGGTATCGCGGAAAGCACGTCCTTCGCGAGCCATGCGGCATACAGCGGGATCCCGGAGACCGGACCTATGCTCAGAGGATTGTCCGAGAACAGGATGGCCCTGGACGGCCGGTACTCGTCTATGTAGTGCTTGAGGCTCCTGGCACGGACCTTGGTCCCCGCCTTCACCTCGATCGGCACGACCGACCTGCGGAAATCGATGAGGAAGTCCACCTCCCATGTGCCCTTCCTCCAGCATGCCGGAGCGGATCCGAAGGCGGCGACCAGCTCGTTCATGACGTAGTTCTCGGTCAGGGCCCCCACCAGCAGGCCCCCGAGCTCGCCCGATGCGTAGTCCGCATGATCCAGCCCGCACCGACGGCCCAGCAGCCCGACATCGGCCATGTAGACCTTGAACGCCGCCCCGTCCTCGTGGATCGAAACGGGGAACTCCGCGGCCTCGTCGATGTAGGACAGGTGGACCAGACCTGCCTGCTCAATCCACTTCAGGGCATCCTCCAGCTCCCTGGCGCGGCCGCCCTTCCTGACGTGACCGAACATGAACTTCGTGTTGTCACGTGCGAGCTGCTTCGGAATGGATTCCCATACGTCCAGCACGCGGACTATCTCGGAACGGGGGACATGGCTGGAGAAGTCCGAAGCGTACTGATTCAGGATGCCGATCTGGATGGCGATGACCTCTTCCGGATCCCCGCGCCGCACCCATGCGTCCACGGCCTCCGGCATGCCCCCGACGAACAGATAGTCCCTGTAATGTCCCTCCAGCCTATCCGTGAAGCCCTCGGGGATGCCTTCTTGGATCCCCTCCTCGAGGATCCTGCAGATCTCACCCTCCCCGGCCGCCTCCAGGTACTCACGGAACGTCATCGGCCGCATGTCGATCTCCTTGATCTTGCCGACCGGGTAGGACCAGCCTCCCCTCGCGATGGCCACGCCCAGGAGCGAGCCGGCGCTGGCAATATGATATTCCGGCATGTCCTCGCAGAAGTACTTGAGGGAGGTGACCGCCCTGGGGCACGCCTGTATCTCGTCGAACAGCACGAAGGTGTCCTTGTCGATGACCGTACCGTATCTGGCTCCGATGTTCCTGAGGACCCGTGCGGTGTCTATCGTCCCGTCGAAGAATGTGCACAGGGCCGGATCGCGCTCGAAGTTCACCAGCAGGAACTTGTCGTAATGGGTCTTGGCGAACTCCTCCAGAATGTACGACTTGCCGCACTGGCGCACGCCTTTCACCACGAGGGGTTTCCTGCGGGGGGAATCCTTCCATGCCTCAAGCTCGGCCATGACGCTGCGCCACATGCCATAGGGTATGCATTTTCGATATTTAGTGTTTTGAATCACGTTTTTATACAAAATTATGTGAATTGAATCACGTTTTTTAACTGATTTTTGTGATTTAAATCACGTTTTTCCAGATGGAGTCCGGAGCCACACATGACCGTGCGCAACCCTTTATCCGCCGTGGCGTTCCCCTGGGGCATGAGGCCAGACGGTATCCGCCCGTACGTCGTGAGGGGGCACCCCCTCGACGCCCAGCAGATGGCCGCCGTGGCCTGCGACTCGCCGACCCAGCTCGTTGTGGCCGGCGCCGGCACGGGGAAGACGACCACGCTCATCGGCAAGGTCATGCACCTGGTCGACCGCGGTGTCGATCCGTCCCGCATCCTGATGATCTCTCTGACCAACAACACCGTCGCCGACCTGAGGAGGGCGGTGGACGCGGAGTTCGGCGAAGGGTTCCCGGCGGACATCATGACCATCCACGCGCTGGGCAACAGGATCCTCCGCAGGAGGGCCTGCGTCGGGAGGGAGAGGCTGGACCTCCTGCGCCGCATCATGTACGACCTGGTGGAGGAGGACCGCTCCTGCGCCCGCGCCATGATGCTCCTCGTCGAGGGGATGAGGACGGCAGGCTCCGCCGACGTGTCCCTGAACGGGACCGTGATCCGGAACCGCGGGCTGAGGAACATCGCCGACGCCCTGTTCGAGTGTGGCGTCAGGTGCGAATACTCCCGCCCGTCCTTCTCGGGGAAGGACATGAAGCCCGCCTCCATCCACGCCGACGACGGGGACGGCCACAGGCTCGTCCTGACGTCTGACGACGAGCCGGCCAAAGCCGCCGGGAGGGACGCGAAGAACGCGTGGACGTTCATCTCCGACCGGGGGTTCCGCACCGACCGCATGAACGTCAACGACCTGGCCGCCTCCGTCGTGGAGGCGTGGGGCGAGAGGATCCCCGAGTACGTCGGGATGCTGATATCCCGCTGCAAGTGCACCCGCACGACGATCCACGACCTGCTCCGCGCGAACGGCAGGAACCCGACATCGAAACGCGCCTCGGTGGAGGAGAGGCTACACCTGCTGGACCGCGTATGGGACATCTATACGATGGAGTGCATCCGCCACAACCTGGCGGACTACGACGACATGGTCATCCAGGCCGCCGAGCTGATACGCGCCGGCCGGAGCCCCGGGAAGGCCTACGAGTGGGTGCTGGTGGACGAGTACCAGGACGTCTCCCGCACGCTGGTGGACCTGCTGGACGCGATACGCGGAGCCACTGGATTCGGATTGTTCTGCGTGGGCGACGACTGGCAGAGCATCTACGCCTTCAGCGGCGGCGATGTGTGGCAGATGTACGACTTCGAGAACATCTGGAAGGGGTACGGCGGAGTCTCCGTCTCCCGTATCGAGCGCACCTACCGCTCGCCCCAGCAGATAGTGGACATGACCAGCCGCTTCGTCATGAGGAACCCCATGCAGCAGAGGAAGGACGTGAAGGGCGTCCGCACCTCCGGGCTCCCGCCCGTGCAGCTGCTCCCCGTGAACAACGACAAGGAGATCTCGAGGATGGTCGCCAACCGGCTGGACTTCCTCGATCCGTCCGAGACCGTGTTCGTCATCGGCAGGACCAGGAACGACGTCTACGCCCTGGGCCAGGGCAACGGGCAGTTCCTGTTCTCCGCCGGCGGCCAGGGAGGCTCCGTCGACATCATGTACCGCAGATGGAGCGACGAGGCTGGCGACTGGTTCAACATCCGCCCGCTCAGGTTCCTCACGGCGCACTCGTCCAAGGGCCTGGAGGCCGACAACGTGTTCTTGATTGCGGACCGCGACCGCGGAGGCTTCCCCTCGACGGTCTCGGACGACATCGGCGACCTGTTCGAGGCGAGGAACGAGGGCATCCCGTTCCCGGAGGAGCGCAGGGTGTTCTACGTCGCGATGACCCGCGCCAGGAAGCGCCTGTTCATGGTGAACAGGATGGAGGAGGGCTACGCCCTGTCCTCAGAGACCCCGTTCATGAGGGAGATCATCGAGGACAATGGGAAGCTTCTCACGAAATCGACCCCGTTCTGCAGCCAGTGCTACGGGCCCATGCGCATCGTCGAGTACAACGGCCGGGTCTTCTACGGTTGCTGCGACTACCCCGCGTGCGGGAGCGTCAGGAAGTTTCCCGGACTTTGAACGGCACGATTGCTCCCAGGTCGTAATAGCACTTCCTGAGCCTCTCGAGGAAGTACCTGACGAACGGATAGTAAGAGTGGGTGTTCAAGTGCCAGCCGCTGGAGCTCCTGGCTAGGGACGAGTAGTATCCGTTGCGCGAGGTGCAGATCATCTCGTCCATCGAGCGGTACAGGCAGACGTCGTAGCCGTTGGCGACGAGCAGAGACTCCGTAAGCAGACGAGACATCCTGCCGTTGCCGTCCGTGAACGGGTGGATGCAGAGGAAGTCGTGGATGACGCAGGGGATCAGGATCAGCTGGGGGATGCGGGGGTTCCCGCTGTAGAGCTCGTAGGCCTCAAGCATCCTCTCCATCGCCTCGGGGGTCTCATCGGCGGACACGGGTGCGAAGATAAGCGTCGTGTTGCCGCGCCCATCCGAGGAGATAATGGCGTTGTCCTTCTCCTTGTAGTGTCCGCCATCCATAGACGCGTACGACATCAGCATCCCGTGCAGCCTCTCTATCGCATCGGTGCCGGGCTCCATGAACGTCCTCCCGGAACGCACCTCATCCAGGGCGTCGCGGTATCCAGCCACCTCGCGCTCCTCCTCGTTCTCGGGCTCGTCGGCACGGTCGCATATCGCCTCCACGCGGCTGCGCTTGACCCATATCCCCTCGATGAGGTTCGAGTACATGACCGAGGACACCCTGGCCTCGGCGTAGAGGGCGTCGTAGCTCTCTCTGTTCCCGATCCTCCTCCTGGCCTCCTGGCCCTGGAGGTTGGAGATCTCCATGGCGAGACAGACTATGTCAGGTGGTATCCCGGCCTCCAGTTCTCCGTATCCGTATCTGTGCATCGCCTTCACCCTGACGATCTTCTTGTCTGATTGTGAATATGCGATTGTTTGATTTAATACCGCCGATTCGACCAGCGATTGCGATAGGAATACTCACCAAAACCGGCCCGGGAATGGTGAGTAAAACCGGCCGGATGTGCAGTAAAAACGGGGGTAAAAGGGGGAATACTCCCCCTTGAAGGGTTTCAATCGTTCAGGTAGGCGCCCTGGGCGCCGCTGGTGACGAGCCTGCGGTACTTCTTCTGGACGCCGACGACCGGGCGGTCGATGGGCTTGACGTCCTTCATACGGGCGGCGATCTCCTCGTCGGAGAGCCTGACGTTCAGGGTCCTGGCGGGGATGTCGATGTCGATGATGTCCCCGTCCCTGACGGCCGCGATGGGTCCGCCGGCGTACGCCTCAGGCGAGACGTGTCCGATGGCGCCTCCGCGGGAGGCTCCGGAGAACCTGCCGTCCGTGATGAGCGCGACGGACTCGCCCAGGCCGCGCCCCATGATGAGGCTGGTGGGGGAGAGCATCTCGGGCATTCCGGGGGCTCCCTTGGGGCCCTCGTACCTTATGATGACCACGTCGCCTGCGACGATATCGCCGGAGACGATGGCGTCGGCGGCGTCCTTCTCGCAGTCGAACACCCTGGCCTTGCCGCTGAACTGCATCATCTTCGGACTGACGGCGGACTGCTTGATGACCGATCCTTCGGGCGCGATGTTGCCCCTGAGCACGGCGATGCCGCCCTGCTGGTGGAACGGGTTGTCGATGGGCCTGAGGACCTCGGGGTTCCTGACCACACCTGCCTCGGCGATCTCCTTCACGCTCTTCCCGTTGGCGGTGGGCACGTCGGAGAGCGAGTCCCTCAGGATGTGGAGGACCGCGGGGATTCCGCCGGCCTCGTCCATGTCCTTGATGCTGTAGGGTCCGCCGGGCCTGAGGCTCGTGATGTGCGGGGTGACGCGGGAGATCTCGTCGAAGTCGTCCAGGGTCACGGGGCAGCCGAAGTCCCTGGAGATCGCGGGCAGGTGCAGCACCGTGTTGGTGGAGCCGCCGATGGCCATGTCCACGCGGATGGCGTTCCTGAAGGACTCGCGGGACACGATGTCCCTGGGCTTGACCTCCTTCTTGGCGAGCTCGACGATCCTCCTGCCGGTCTCCCTGGCGATGGAGAGCTTCCTGTTGTCGTCGGCGAGGCAGGTGGCGCAGCCGGTGAGGCTCAGGCCGAGGGTCTCGGTCATGCAGGCCATGGTGTTCGCGGTGAACAGACCGGAGCAGCTGCCCTTTCCGGGGCAGGCCGCGCACTCGATCATCTTGACCTCGTCCTCGGTCATGGTTCCGGCGCTGTAGGCACCGACCGCTTCGAAAACGGACTGGAGGTCCAGGGCCCTGTCGCCGTCCCTCCCGACCTCCATGGCTCCGCCGGTGACGATCAGGCCGGGCACGTTCATCCTGCCCATGGCCATCAGCATCCCCGGGGTGACCTTGTCGCAGTTGGACACGCCGACCCATCCGTCAAGGGCGTGGCCCTCGACCATGACCTCGCAGCAGTCGGAGATGACCTCCCTGGAGATCAGGGAGTACCTCATGCCCTTGTGGCCCATGGCTATGCCGTCGCAGAGCGCGGGGACGCCGAAGACGAAGGGCTTGCCGCCCGCCTCGATGATCCCCTCCTTGACTGCCTCGACGATCTCGTTGAGATGGATGTGGCCGGGGACGATGTCGTTGTAGGAGTTGGCGATGCCGATGAACGGCTTGTCGAAATCCTCGTCATCCAGTCCGTCGGCGCGGAGAAGGCTCCTCGCGGGGGCCTTGTCCAGACCCTTCTTGACTGCGTCGCTTCTCATAGTATCGAAGCACTGCAACGTTGAGGGCCATATTAACCTGACCCTCCGAGAAGGAAGATGGTTGGTTGGGGAGGGGGATGACCCCCTCCTTGATTGTGGGGTTTTATGTGCTGCGGAGCACGATTTCGATGTTCACGCCATCGGGGACCTGGATCCTCATCAGCTGCCTGAGGGCGCGCTCGTCGGCGTCCAGGTCGATGAGCCTCT
>JAUNYA010000063.1 GCA_030539565.1 Thermoplasmata archaeon
CTGACCGCGGTCATCAGGAACTCCGACGGAACCGTGTACGACACGATCTCCAGGAACTGAGAGTCAAAACGGGGGGCTTCGGCCCCCCATTACAATAAACCGCTTACTTCTCTCTGGATTTTGAAAAAAGAATAGGGTGCCGGGATTCCGGCATCGGAGCCGTCGTCACGAGTACTTGGCCCTGCGCTGCGGGTCCCGCTTCGTGTCCTTCCATTTCCCGGTCCTGCGGCCGTCTATCATCAGGTCGGCGCGCCTCCCCAGGTCCAGGCCGTCCAGCAGGTAGATGTGGGCGTTGTCAAGGTCCAGGAGCCCGCTGTTGAGCACCGGGCCCAGGAGCTCGTCCCCGATCGTGTTGACCGGCGAGCCGCCCAGCATCCTGTTGAAAGCGGGCACGACGACGAACCCCTCCGGCAGGACGGGATACCTGTCGCTGGATGATTCGGAGAATCTCCCCCTGAACCAGCAGGGTTCGGTGGTCTGGCGGCCCACGCCGTCCCTGAACATCACGGCGGGGTGGTTGTGGGCCATCACCAGGGTTTTAGCGGACATGACCTCCTCGGAGGGCCAGGTGTGCCCGTGGGCGAATCCGACGTCGCCGACCTTCAGGCCGGTGGCCGGGCGGATCTTCACCTTGCCGGGAAGGAACTCCTCTATCCCGGTGTCGTGGTTGCCGCGGACGACGTCGATCATGTCGAAGCGGTCGAACAGCTCCTCGAAGAAGTCGGGTATCTCGGCGTACTCCTGCTTGGTCGAGCCGGGCACGGAGTCCTTCACATCGCCGATGACGATGAGGCGGTTCGCCTCGTCCCCCGCGGCCTCCAGGACCGCTCCGATCATGTCGCGGGTGTGGGACACCAGATGGAAGCCCTTCTTCCTCAGGTGGGACTCCAGGCCTATGTGCAGGTCCCCTATCACGAGCGAGTAGTCGACCATCAGGGCGGGTATGCCGTAGACCGGCTGGATGTCGGTCATCTCAGGCCTTCCCTCAGGACGTCCGGGATGCACTCCGCGACGTCGGTGGCGATGAGCCCGTAGGATTTGGACTGGAACGCGGTCTCGCCCGCCTTCCCTGTGATGTACGCGCCGAGGCACGCGGCGTCGAACGCGGACATGCCCTTCGATAGAAGTCCCGCCACGCATCCCGCGAGGACGTCTCCCGTGCCGGCTCCCGTCATCGCGGGCGTTCCGGTGCGGTTGGTCCTGGTGCGGGTACCGTCGGAGACGACGTCCGTGGCCCCCTTCAGGAGGACGACGGCGTTCATCAGGCGGGCCAGCTCCTCGGGGGTGTTCCCTCCGAGGCGGGCGAACTCGCCGCGGTGGGGCGTGAGCACGGTAGGTGCCGAGAACCTCTCCCCAGCGACAGCCGTGAGCCCGTCCGCGTCGATGACCATGGGAACGCGGCATCCGGACGCGAACGCGCGGACGGCCTCCACGGTGTCGTCGGCGGTGCCCAGGCCCGGGCCTATGAGCACCGCGTCGTAGCCCTCCGACTCGGAGAGCAGCATCCCCACCGACGCGGGCGTCAGCCTGTTGCCGGGGAGGTCGGTGATCATGAGCACGGGGCTGATGCACGAGACCGCGTCGTGCACGGACTCGGGGCAGAAGACGCGGACGATGTCCGCCCCCGTACGGAGCGCCGAGTAGGCGCACATAGCCGGGGCGCCGAAGTAGGGTCCGCCGGCGATGACCATGAGTCTGCCGTTCTCGCCCTTGTGGCTCCTCCCGTCCGGCACGGGGTATCTGAGCATGTCTCCGGGGCCGACCGTCCCCATGGCCTCGTACGGCATGCCGATGTCCGCGACGATTATCTCGCCGCTGTTCTCGGGCGTCATGCCGTCCTTCGAGTCGACGAAGGACACGGTGCACTCAGGAATGATGGCGGTGGCCGTGCCGAGCCCGGAGGGCACGTCGGCGGACACGATCGGCTTCCCGGAGGCGTTGGCATCGAGTATGAACGACCTGTACGGCCCCTTCACGGCGCCGGAGATCCCGGTCCCGAGGGCGCAGTCGACGATGACGTCGTACTCCGACAGGAGCGACGGGTCGTAGGCGCGTATGGGGCACTCGAGGATGGAGTAGTAGAACCTGGCGTCGTCCGAGCGAATCCTGGACGGCTCGCAGAGCAGGACCACGCAGACCCTCTCGGGATCCATCCCGGACGCGGCCGCGAACCCGTCGCCGCCGTTGTTGCCGGAGCCGCACACGAACAGCACGGACGAGCCGGGATGCCTTGAACCGACTGTTTCGCGTAGGCGGAGGCCGGCGGAGCCCATGAGCTCCCTGACGGACACCCCGAGCGCCTCGGCGTTGGCGTCGCACACCCTGGAGTCCAGGGGGGAGATCAATCCGATCGCCTTCCCTGGTTCTGGACGAGGATCTCGCCGATCTTGGGGAGGATCTCGGTCTTGGTGAGTTTGCCCTTCTCGACCTTGACGCATCCGTTCCTCGAGCGGGGGTCCTTGGGGTAGGACATGTCCTCCCTGATCTCGTACTCGAGGTCGAGGATCATGGCGCCCTTCGCCATGATGTCGAGGTCCGGCTTCGCGACGCACAGGCTCTTGGGGAGCCTCCTCCCCTTGGCCCTGGTGCGGTTGACGTCGAAGTACTCGGGCCAGAGCGTGATCGCAACGTCGGGGTCGTATGCCATGCCCGGGGCAATCCCTCGCGCGGTAATAATTGTATCCCACGCTTCCTCCGGACGCCCGTCGGCCCATCAGGACCGTCGCCAGGCTCAGGGCGGCCGCCAGGACTGTGACTGCCGTCAGTGTCCTCACGACCGAGCTGAGGTGGTTGCTGTAGTGGTCGATGTGGGTCTGATATGCGCAGTCTATCGAACTCTCGTAGAGGTTGAACGACCTGGATGCCATGCCCGCGTGGTCCACCCCGTCGGCCATGAACACGGATATGAATGAGCGGCCGTAGATCAGGAGGTCCTTCAGCTCGATATATCTGCGATGGGCTACGGAGAGTCTGCTTTCGGAGCGGAACTCAATCCCCTTCCACGCTTCGGCTGTCGTGGCGTACGTCAGATCTTGGCAGATCATCAGATCGTGTATGATGTGGCGATGGCGGTCGAGCATATCGGTGAGGGCGCGGGTACGGTCGGAGTATGTCGTCGGTTCGAAGCACAGGTGGCGTCTCTCCTCGGTTTCCGACACCGTGTCCACATCGTCGACTAGCGTGTAGAATAGGATGCGGTGGAGTCCTGAGCGCAGCCATTCGGACTCTGCAGAACTGTGCCGATTCTCCCAGCAGTCCATTATCACCAGTCCCGTGCTCTCCATGTACACGTCCATACAGTCAGATGCCGGCTCCCCGTCTCTGATCAGATACACGGACATGGGCTCTCTGTCTATGGTCGATGGAGCAGTGTATCCGAATTCACGGGGCATCACGATTCCGATACCCAGCCCATTTCCATTATGGAATGTGCTGGAATCGGGATAGTCAAACTCCATCATCGTCCCCTCATCGGATTCGAGGGATATGCTGTTGAAAACAGCGGATTCAGAGAGCCTCGTCTGAAGCGTTGCTCCGTCGCACATGTTTTCGATGGATGTCGAACGGTGTGGTATCCAAGAGGAGTACCTCACGCCGACCACCTGCTGGCTGTACCCTTGTAGCGGATCATGTGCTTGACACGAGGGAAGCGGCAGCGGGTTTCGTGGAGATAGTCCATGCCTTCGGATCCAGTCTTAATGGTCTCGAGACCGGAGATGGGATCCTTTTCCCGGATGATGAGGTGCGCATAATACATCATGTTCAGGGTTCTGTCATCATACTTCTGATCCCTGACGCCCCTCTCCATGTATCTGATCAGGATCTCCTCGAACAGATCTGCCCTTGGGTCCCTCCTTCTGCGGCTCATGGATAGATGTTGCACTCAGGCAATATTTAATACCTCGCCGATGGCGCAACTGCCATGTCAATCCGGGGCGTGGAACGGCGCATGCGCGTGCATGGCGGACGCTGGAATCGAACCGGAGACGTGTCCGGAATCAGTGTAGAAATCCCATCTTGGCGGGGGCTTGGCGCCCCGCGCCGATGGAAGAATCCCGGGCCGCCGGAAGTCAGCGGACCCGGTATGAGCGTTTTATGGTCACTCGAGCAGAACCGCGTTGATGGCGCCGTCCTGGCCGGGCCTGGACGTGATCACGGCGTCGCCGATCTCGGTGGTGATGGTGGCGCCCTTGTTCATGATGTTGCGCTGAACGTAGTTGGGGTCCGAGGGGTTGGACTTAACGGTGAGGATCTTGACCTTCTTCACGGTGTTGGTCTTCTTGTCCACGACGTTGGCGTACTGGGCGCTGAGCATGCCGATCTTGACGCTGCCTCCGGCTCCGCGGTACTGCTTCAGGGTCTGCTGTCCGATCTTGGTGAACTGCTTCTCCCTGCCGATCTCGAACTTCCTCTTGCCGTGGCTGGCGACGAGCCTGCCACCGGTGGGCTTCCTGTTGGATTCTCCCTGCCAAAGTGCCATTGTAATCAAGCCACGCCAATCAAGATACCGTATTTAAACCTTCGTCGTCCCCTATTAATAGAGACGGGGGAAGGGGCGGATGCGGTCGACGCGGGGGAGCGCCCCGGCATCGGAATCCCATTCGGTTCGCGGCACGCGATTCCATTATAAGCCCCGTCCGTTCATCCCATCCCCAATGCCTTCGACAATAGTCGCCAACATGGCGGTCTGCGACAAGACCGTGAAGGTCACCGCCGAGGCCCGCGAGGACGGCGACATCGACATACGCATCGAGAGCAACTGCTCCGCGGTCAAGCACTACGCCGAGACGCTGACCAAGGTCACGATGGACGACATCATGAACTTCCAGAACAGCGTCATCAACCGGGAGGACGTCCGCGGCAACATGTCCATGATCTGCACGGCGCCCATCGCGGTGTACCAGGCCGCATGGATGGAGGCGGGGATGCTCTCCCGCAACATCTACAGGAAGCTCGGCCCCTGCACCCTCGACGTCGGCAGGGAGTGACCCAGCGCTTCGTGGCCCACGCGGCCAGCGAGAGCACCGGGAGTTCTATGAGCGGCCCTATGACCAGGGCCAGAGATATCAGCGGCTGATCCGGGAACGCGGCGACGGCTATCGCCAGTGCCAGCGGCGAGTTGCGCGCCATCGACGTGAACGTCAGCGACACCGTGTCCGTACGGGGGAACCTGAGGCCGTTGCCGACGGCTCTGGCGAGAGCGAACAGCAGCGCGAAGAAGATCAGCAGGGGCACGAACAGCTCCAGCAGCAGTCCGGGGTTGTCGAACACCTCCTCTCCCTCGGACGCGAACATCACGACCACGGCGAGGCAGAGGAACAGGAGCTGCAGGTTGTCGCCGTTGTCCGCGACCCAATCTCCGAAGGACGGGCGGTTCCCCGTCGCGAGCTTCGTGGCGCAGGACAGCGCGAACGGCACGACGAGGACGATCGCCATGTCGGTCAGCAGGGACACCATATCGAGGCTGACGGCCTCCCCGCAGAATACGGCGAGGTAAACCGGCAGAAGCAGGCACTGGAGGACGAGGTTCAGCGGCAGGATCGACATCCCCAGCTCCACGTTACCTCCGCCGATCCTCGTGAACACCAGGTACCAGTCGGTGCAGGGCGTCACGAGCAGCATCAGCAGCCCGACGCGGATGTCCGGCTCGGAGCCGAAGAAGCCGATCCCCAGCAGCCAGGCGACCACCGGGGTGAGCAGGAAGTTCAGCGCCAGCGCGGACGCGGTGAACCTGGTGTTCCCGAGGGCCTCCCTGAAGCGGGACAGGTCCACGGACAGGAACAGCACGTAGAGCAGCGCCATGAGGAACGCCTCCGTCACCCATGCGGGGGAGTCCCCCAGGGGCGTGGCGCTGCCCAGGACGAGTCCTATGATGGCGGCCGCGATGATGAACGCGGGCTGGAGCCTGCCGATGTCCATCTCAGTGGTCCGTCGGCCCGATCATCTCGACGGCGACCTTGCCGTCCTCGATCGTGACGATGGCCATCCTGCCGTCCTTGGCGGGGCCGGGGTTGAGGAACGTGGTCCCGTTCGATACGACTGTGCCGAACGCCTCGTGGATGTGGCCGGACATAGCGAGGATCGGGTGGTAGCGGTCCACGATGTCGTGGATAGCCGGGCTGCCGACGCTCTGGCCGGAGGGGATCTGGTCCAGGATCCCGAAGGACGGCGCGTGCGTCATGAGGATCATGCCCTCCTCGCTTATGCCGTCCAGCCCGTCGTAGAGGTCGTCCTCCTCCAGCTCGAAGGGGGTGCCGAAGATGGTGATGTTGGATCCGCCCAGGCCCACGAGCCTGTAGCCGCCGACCTCGGCCGCGTTGCCGTGCATGTCGACGGCGACGTCCGCGATGCTCTCCGGGAAGTCCAGGGAGTCGCAGTTGCCGGGGATGGCGTAGACCTTCGTCTTTATCTTCGATAGGATGTCGGCGGCGTCCTGGCCGGAGCCGAAGTCCGTCACGTCCCCGAGGCAGACGGCGAACTCGGCGCCGCTCCTGCCGATCATCTCGTTGATCTTGTCGATGACGGAGGCCTTCTGATGCAGGTCCGTGAAGACTAGGAACTTCATGCCGACTAATCGGGGGAGGCGTACTTATGGGTGCCGTCATGCGCGCTAGAACGATCACGGCTGACAGAATCCCGAACAGGAATCGAAACTTGGAGAAGATGAGCGTGGAGGGAGGGATTCGAACCCCCGGGTCACTCAGTGACATCAGATTAGCAGTCTGACGCCTTACCAGGCTGGGCCACCTCCACTTATGTAATCCCCAGAACCGCATTTCACTCTTAAACCTTGGGGCAGAGGCCTCGGAAGGCGGGATTCGTCCCCTATTATAGGTAAAGAAGTAATTTTCATCTATAACAGGCGGGGAGTGCTCCGGAGGCTGTTCCGGACGGCATCCGCCGGGCCGGATCAGATCCCTTCGGAACCTAGGCGGCGGGATCTTTCGGCAGTCTCCCGTACTCCGGCGGGACACGGCGCCCGCGGCGAGCCGCCGGCGGAGCCGCCTTTCCAGGCGGGAATCCGCCTGTCTGGACGAGCTTTAAATACCAAATATCGGAATTCGGTGAAACAGAGCCGATTCGGGGGCCGCAAAGCAGTCTCCGGAGCTCTATGGAAACTCTCTAAGTCGAAAGGCTTATATACAAGGGGGAAGTACAGGGATTTGCGCGAGGCGCGGAGAGCCCCCAACACGGGGTGACTCGTCCGATCAAGTCGCGAGTGGATGTCGGTTGTTCCGGGCCTGAAACACAAGGCTTATATACA
>JAUNYA010000064.1 GCA_030539565.1 Thermoplasmata archaeon
GCATCATGGCCCTCCCCACCGTCATCTCGGTGTCCGAGGACGCCATCCACGCCGTCCCCCAGTCCTACAGGGAGGCCTCCCAGGCCATGGGAGCCCCCAAGTGGGAGTCCATCATCAAGGTCGTCGTCCCGGCAGCCGTGTCGGGAATCTCGGCGGCCATCATCCTCGGAGTCGGAAGGGCCATCGGAGAGACGATGGCGGTCCTGATGCTGTCCGGAAACGCGGCTCAGATCCCCGACCCCCTGTGGAACATATTCTCGCTGGTCAGCACCCTGACGGGTACGATCGCGCTGCAGCTGCCGGAATCGGTGTCGGGATCCCTGACGCAGTCCGCGCTGTTCGAGCTCGGAGTCGTCCTGATGGTCATGGTGCTCATCATCAACCTCTGCTCCAGGTCCGTCGTCAAGAGAGCCAAGAGGAAGATCGGCGAGGGCGACAACAAGCCCTCGCTCATCCAGCGCATCACCGGCAGGGAGCACCTGCTCCCCGACAACGTCAGGGACGTCACCTACACGCACCGCAGCCAGTTCATCAAAGGGACGCTGTTCGTGCTGCTGTTCGTCGGAGTGTGGATGTTCTCGTCGCTGTTCACCAGCACCGGCATGTCGCTCATCGCCGCCGTCGTGTGCGTCGCGGTCGTCGCGCTCTTCGCCAAGGGCCTGGAGGGTGTGGACTCCACATCCAAGCAGAAGCTGTCCTTCGGGACGCTCACCGTGGTGATGATCTGTGTGCTCGCCATCCTGGTGATCATCATCGGCTACATCCTGTACAACGGAATCCCCGCCCTGAGCTGGGACTTCCTCACCCAGAGCCCCACCAACGGAGGCCGCTCGGGCGGTATCTACCCGGCGATTATCGGAACCCTGGAGCTCATCGCGGGAACCGCAATCATCGCGTTCCCCATCGGCATCTGCACGGGAATCTACCTCAACGAGTACGCCAAGGACACCAGGTACACCAGGATCATCCGCGAGGCCATCGACCTCCTGAACGGAACCCCGTCGATCGTCTTCGGTATGTTCGGCATGGTGCTGTTCGTCACCACCCTCGGCTTCGGCTACTCGCTGATCGCCGGATGGGTCACCCTGGCGTTCATGATCCTCCCGGTCATCATCAGGACCACGGAGGAGGCTCTCAAGGCGGTCCCCAAGGACCTCAGGGAGGCATCCCGCGCCATGGGAGCCACCAAGTGGAAGACGATCTACAAGGTCGTCCTGCCCGCCGCCATGGGCGGCGTCGTCACCGGCTCGATCCTCGCTATCGGCCGCGCCGCAGGAGAGACAGCCCCCATCATGCTGACCGCAGCCGTCGTGCTCGCCCCCAACCTGGCGAGCTCCATCTTCGACACGGTCATGGCGCTGCCCCTGCACCTGTACTATCTCGCGATGGAGGTGCCCGGATCCACAAGCATGCAGTACGGTACCGCAACGGTCCTGCTCATCGTGGTGCTGATATTCTTCGTCGCAGCATCCCTGATAAGGGGCCATTACAACAAGAAGGTCAAGTGGTGAACAGATGAAATTCAACCTCAAGAAGAAAGAAGAGGCCCCGGCCGAGGAGAAGGCCGAGGGCACGCAGATGGCCGCCGAGATCGACGAGAACACGGCGACGGACGTGAACTTCCTGGAGTGGGAGGCGAACACGAACCCGATCGTCGCCAGGATCGACAAGGACGACCTGTGCATCGACATCACGAACATCAACCTCTGGTACGGCCAGAAGCAGGCCCTGTTCGACGTGGACCTGCCCATCAAGAAGAACGCCATCACGGCGCTCATCGGCCCGTCCGGATGCGGGAAGTCCACCCTGCTGAGGAGCATCAACAGGATGAACGACCTCGTCGAGGGCTGCAGGATCGAGGGGAACATGATGTTCCACGGAGACAACCTGTACGACCCCTCGGTGGACATCAACTCGCTGAGGACGAGGATCGGAATGATCTTCCAGAAGCCCAACCCCTTCCCCATGACCATACGCGAGAACATCACGTACGGCCCCAGGATCCACGGGATCAAGGACAAGAAGGAGCTGGACGAGATCGTCGAGAGGTGCCTGCAGCAGGCCGCCCTCTACGACGAGGTCGCGGACCGCCTGGACACCTCGGCCCTGGGACTCTCGGGAGGGCAGCAGCAGAGGCTGTGCATCGCCCGTGCGCTCTCCGTCAACCCGGAGGTCATCCTCATGGACGAGCCCACCTCCGCCCTGGACCCGATCGCCACCTCGAAGATCGAGGACCTGGCCATCGAGCTCAAGAAGGACTACACCGTCGCGATCGTCACGCACAACATGCAGCAGGCGTCCCGTATCAGCGACTACACCGGATTTATGTTCCTCGGCAAGATGATCGAGTTCAACGACACTGAACCGATGTTCAACAAGCCGGAGAAGGCTATGACTGAGCGCTACCTGACCGGAAGGTTCGGATGATAACATGCAGAGATTCGAAGACGACATAGACGCCGTTGTCGCGGAGACATGCGACATGGCGAAGCTCGCTACAGACATGCTCGAGAGGGCGATACAGGCGATCACCGACGGGGACGTTGAGCTGGCGGACACGATCATCGCCGACCAGGCGAGGATCGAGAAGATGGACGACGACATCGAGGACGCCGCCCTCAGGATCATGTCCATCTACCAGCCCACCGCGGTGGACTCCAGGACCGTTGCGACGGTCCTCAAGTCGATCACCCACCTGGAGAGGATCGCCAAGTACAGCACGAATATCGCGACAGCGACGAAGTACCTGCACGACAAGCCCACCTACGAGGTCGTGGAGCTCATCGCGCCGATGGGCGACCTCGCGCTGAGCCTCGTGAGGCAGGTCACCTCCGGGTTCGAGAACAAGTCCGTCGACGGGTTCAAGATGATCCGCGAGACCGACGACCGTCTGGACAGGGCCATGGAGGAGAACCTCAGGAAGATCGTGGACTTCATCAACACCCACGAGAACAGCGCCGACGTGTGCATCTACTACATCTCGGTGCTCAAGTTCCTCGAGAGGGTCGGAGACCACTGCTGCAAGATGGCGGAGAAGGTCTGCTACATGGTCTGCGGCAAGCGCGTGACCATCCAGTGAACAAAACAGGAGGGGCGTCACCCCCCCTCCTACCTTACCTCTTTTCAGATTCCGATGCGGTTTGTGCGGGCTGGGGGACGCGCCCGCGTGTTGGTATTAGTTCCGGACGCCGAAGCCGTCCTTCGTCCTGTATATCGCCAGCACCAGGAACATGCCCGCGAAGATCACGAACAGTCCGGGGTAGACGAACAGGCCGTGGGCGCACATCACTATGCCCATCGCGCCCGACAGGGCGCAGAGCACGGCGCAGACGTTCCAGGGCTGCCCGCGCCTCGCGGACGCGTAGCATGCGATGGCCAGCAGGCCGCTCAGGAGCAGCCCGACCATGCTGATTGTCATCAGCGTGGGGGCGTCCTCCTGCCATGCGGGCATGAACCCGGACAGGTCTATCGGCAGGTCGGCCAGGTGGCCGGTCATGACGATGTACTGCGCCTCGTCCATGTGGGTGCTGTAGAACCAGGTCTCCATGCACCCGAACACGGTGGCGACGATCCCGTACAGGAGGATGATCCACATGAAAGCGGGCCCCATCCTGTTCTCTCTGTTTCCGAACATGGATCACCCTGAGAAGGCGTGCCTGTTCTTGTTTATTCTGGCCATCATGACCACTCCCACCGCGAGCAGGATCAGCGATATGAGCGCGATCTGCACCGTGGGGACCATGTAGAGGAGAACCGCGAACACCGCGACGGCCATGCAGGCCATGCAGAGCTGCCACCTCTCCCTCCTCCTGGCGAGCATCCCCGCGATAACCGCAGTGACACCGCTCACCCCGGCCGCGATGGGCCACCACGTCAGGGTGGCGTCCATGACCTCCTGGGAGACGCTGGAGCCCTCGCCGACGGTGACACCGACCATCGCCGCTGCCGCCAGGACGGCGGCCAGCAGCACCGACAGGATCCCGTAGACGAGGGCGAGCGTTGGTGTGTGCCCGAGGGTGTCCTCCCCGCTCACCTTGTAGGCGATCCCGCTCTTGCCGAGCTCGTATGTCCTCGCCATGGCTCACACCAGCGTGTCCCTGGCGCTGTACAGCATGTACGTGATCACGGCGCCGATGACGAACATCGCTATGCCCTCGAAGGGGGACACCGCGCACACCACCAGCGTGAGCACCGACGCCGCCCCGCAGAGGATGATCGACTTCTGGACGTCTCCCCTCTTGAAGAGCACGTAGCTGGCGATCGCCGCGATCCCGCTGGCCCCGATGGCGAACATCGAAACGGTCATCAGGATGTGCATGCTGTCGGACCAGGCGGGCAGGAGCGTGCTGTAGTCCATGCCGGTCATGTCCGACATCATCTGGATCATGTCGTTGTAGTAGGCCTCGTCCATGGCCGCGTAGGTGCAGCCCGCCATGAGCCCGCCGATCGTCGCCAGCACCCCGTACAGGATGACCAGGACCATGAACCACGGGACCCGGGGGGCCGGCTGGTATCCGTAGCCCTCCCCGTAGCCGTGGCCGGCGGGGGCGGAACCGTCTATGTTCGCGCCGCAGTCGGGGCAGAACGCGGCCCCGTCGGGCAGCATCGCCCCGCACCTGGTGCAGAACTTGTCTCCTTCCATGGCACCCATATGGCCACACCTTCTTAATTAGGAGCCCCGAAGCCCTTCGAGAATCCCGGGGAATCCCCCGGCGGAAAAGCGCGAACGGCGACAAGGCTTAATACATGGCGGGTTGCCGTTCTCTATGACACAGTTCTGCATCGTACGGGGCCCGGCCCCGTGCTGGGACGCATGGATGAGGGGGTCCGCGGGGCTCACCGTGGACTCGATCGCCGGGGAGTTCCCCGACCTGGGGCCGGCGGCCGACGCCCTGGAGAGGCGCGGGATGGCCGCGTTTTCCGCCGAGGCCGCCAGGGCCGTCCGTTCATCGGAGGACGCCAGGGAGGTCTCCTTCCTCGCCTACCTGATGGCGATCCGCTGGATCGCCGACCGCTCCGCCGGGGGGATCCCCTACGGAGGGGGCCTCGGACGCTTCGCGGAGGCGGTGTTCGGCAAGGGTTCGGAGCACGGAATCCTCGCGAGGGCGCTGGGGGACCTCCCCGGGATGATGCGCCCCGGATCCCCGGAGGGGCTGTGCGCGTCGGCGGACTCGCTCCTGGAGCTGACCGCCGAGTGCTTCGGTTCGAGCTCGGACCTGGGGGAGGCCTCCCGCGCGGGGTCGCTGCTCTCCCGCGCGGCGGATTCCCTGGTGGCATCCTGCATCCGCCTCGAGCCGGTGGACGGCTTCTCCGCCGCCCTGGAGAGGGTCTCGCTGGTGGCGCTGTTCGGCAGGATGCTGGCGAGGGCCGCGGCGATGGACGGCCGCCTCGTGCCCTCTGGGGACGCCGTGAGGGCGATGGCGGCCTGCCTCCCCAGGAGGTGGACCGACGGGACCTCCGTGGTGCTGGAGGGGCTGTTCGGCTGCATGTGCTCCGCCGCCGGATGCATGGCGGGGGCCGCGCCGATCGGAGTGGACGGCATGTACATCGACATGTCCGGGTGCCCCGGGATATGACGGCCGACGGCACCTGGGACACGATCCCGCTGGAGGGGACGATCGTGCTGATCGACGAGAGGGGAGAGACCGGCAACGGAAAGAACAGGGGCGGTTCACTCACTTTCACGATGAATGCGACCGTGGTCCACAATCCTAGGAAGTTCAGAGCAATCTATGAGGAGTTTGTACCTGGTTCCTATGCTAGCAGGCCACTCCATGAGCTGAAAGAGAAGACTCTACGTCCTGATCTTAAGATTCGTATTTTGGAGAAGCAGATTGATGCTGGTTCCGACTTTTTCTCAGTGACTCTTTGGAAGTACTCAAACGATCTTCCTCGGTCCTTTACATCCAACAAGGGTAAGGAGATATACAGGGCTGTAACAAGAACTCTGGTCAACGATGTCCTTAGCAATCTGGATGCAAGGTCCGTTTCGATTTACTACGATGATCACAGTTCTCTCAAGGGTTGGGCCGGGACGATTGTTGCCGATTATTATGCAGATCTCTACGGAAAAGCACTATCGGACTGCAGGCAACTCAAATCATCTGATGAACCGATGTTGCAGCTAAACGACATCCCTACCGGTGCTGTTGGAAGATGGACTGAAAACGGAGATCCAACCTACTATGATGTCATCCGCGGGAGAAGCAAGCACAAGAACATTAGAGGTGAGGTGCGAAGCTAGGGGATGCCGGCTTCTCCGCCAACATTGCTTCCTAGTCTGACACGCTACCCTAGAACTGTATCTGTTCGAAACTATAAAAGCATTATCATCATTGATGGTTGTTATAGTAAGTGTAGTGGATACTCTATGATTTCGGAAGAAAGTTGGTGCGAAGCTAGGGGATGCCGGCTTGTCGGCCGACATTGCTCCCTAGGCTAACACGCTACCGATTCTTTATGCATTCATCGGCATAAAGCATTTTCCTTATCGAAGATATTATAGAAAGTATGTCCCCGATCTGAGAATTGAATCCAGATCGAGGTGAGGTGCGACGCAAGGGGATGCCGGCTTGTCGGCCGACATTGCCCCCAAGACTGACACGCTACCCTATGTCAATATCATATCGGTGTTATAAAAGCATTATCCATATCGATAGTTAATTTATGAAGTGTATCTATCCGAAATTTAATCATTAACCATAAGGCGGGGTGCGACGCAAGGGGATGTCAACCTCATTGGCCAGCATGGACCCCAAGACTGACACGCTACCCCATCTAGACAGGGATCTCAACCTTTAAAAGCATTTTCATTATTGATATTCATAATCATAATATTTGATATGTTGACTGAGATGGTGGTTGAGAATGGTGGTGCGAAGCTAGGGGATGTTGGCACTCACTCGCCAGCATTGCTCCCTAGGCTGACACGCTACCGCATCTCCATTACATGCCGGGCATAAAAGCGTTTCCCGCATTGATAGCTCTATGGGAATCCCAACGATCAGCGCCGCATCAATCAGGATTATATACAAAGGAAGCATCCCACCCCATCACGGAGCTCAGAGTATCGGACTCGTGCCGGTACCCTGCCGTGGGAGGAATTTCTCCTCCAGGCCGCACGGGGGCGTCGCCGGACGTGCGGATTCGCGGTCTGATCCTATCAAAGTTTCATCTCAGACAGCAACGCTTATATACACCACTCTCATACCACGCGCCCGTAGCCGTCCTGCGACCCGATCGCGGGGCGGTGCGAGGTAT
>JAUNYA010000006.1 GCA_030539565.1 Thermoplasmata archaeon
CCCTTCCCCGCACCATTCTCCCCCTCTGGCCTGGAAAAAGCGCATATACCCGCGATGCGGATTTGCGTCGCATGTCCCAGAAAAGCGATGCTTTCAAGGTACAGCTCCTCGAGACGTTCGCGTCCCTGATCACGGCCGCCTTCGGCCTGGTCGCGGCGCTGGCGTGGAACGAGGCGATCAAGCAGGCCGTTGCCGTCGTCTTCGAGTCCAGCGACGACCTCGTCGGGCTCACCGTCTACGCGATCATCGTGACCGTCCTCGCGGTCGTCATGACCCTCCTCATCGCCAGGTCCCTCGGCAAGGCGAAGGAGGCCCTGAAGCTGGCCAAGGAAGAGGAGTGATCCCCTTCCGAACAAACCGATGTCCGGGCCCCTCCGGGGGCTCAGGACATCCTCTGCTGTCTCTTCTTCCAGCCCTTCATCTGCTGCTTGCGGTTGTTAACGTATCCGAGCAGGCTCATGCCGGTGAGCTCCTCCGTCTGGGGACCCTTCCGCACGTAGAATATCTCGAGCTTCCCGTCCTTCAGGAAGACGGGCCTCTCGCAGGGCCTGCACCTGATGTGGATGACGACCCTGTCGTCGTCGAACTCCACCATCCTTGTGGAGATGTACGGCAGGAAGGCGTTGCCGATTTGGGCCGAGATGATGTTGCTCAGGTGGAGCCCCATCTTGTCCCTGTTCTCGAACGATGCGACGTCGGCGCCGATGATGCTCCCGTCGTCGGCGACTCCGACCAGCAGGTCCCCTCCGTCGGAGTTGAGGAAGGCGACGATCGTCTTCAGCACCGCGCGCTCCATCCTCTTGTCGTTCTCGCCCGTCTGCAGGTTGGTCCTCAGCGTGGACTTGAACTCCAGCCACTCGGACTCCCCGTCCTCGATGAGCCTCTGGACCTCCACGCGCTCCATGTCGTCCATGCCGATGACCTCGGAGTTCTCCTCCAGGAACGAGTTGAGGATGCCGCCGAAGATGTTCTCGCGGCGCTGGATCTTGTAGATCATCGCCACGATGAAGGCGCCGATGAATATGGCGGCGGTCTCGGTCATGATGACGCCGATGTCCATGGCGTCCGCCCTGACCTGGACGACCAGGGTGACGCAGTACTGGATCAGCCTGATCATCGTGTACGACGCGACGGCGATGCACACGGAGATGAAGGCCACCACGCGGCGGTCCTCGTCCCTGGTGCCGGGCATCGACTTGAGCAGGATGTAGACGAGGATCAGTCCTAGGATGCCCAGGTTGACGCCGGTGAGGATGCTGGCGCAGAACATTATCGCCGCGCTGCCGCTGGAGGCCTCGCGGCCTATGAACGACAGGAAGAACGCGGACACGACCAGGACGATCATCTCGGGAGGGACGTGGATGACCTTGCGGTCCGTGAATATGGCCAGACCGAGGATGATGACCATCGGGAGGCCCACCAGGGCGTCCCCGAAGTCCCCGAAGATCAGCCCGATGACGGTGATCAGCGTGACCACGACGAACGAGACATAGTAGAACAGCAGCGCCTCGCGCTTCAGCTTGAGCGTGTTGTAGATGCGCTGCCCGCCGTCCCTCTCCATGTTGGAGTGAACGGGGGCGAACGTATAACGGTGTCGGGATGTCGCGCCGAGCTGCATGGAATTCTTCGCCCGGTCCCATGGGCGGCCGTCTCGCATTCCCAATTACGGTACTGAGGCAGCTCACACGCCTCACGGCGCGACGATACAGCAATCAATTGCCGATATAAATATCGTTCGCCCCCTCACCCCATACGCGCGACTGCATATCTATTAAATAGGGTGGGCCGATTCGACGTCATTATAGGAGCCATATTCTTGCCTGGTCAAACAACTCCCGCAGCTCAGCCGAAGAAGAACAAGGTCGTAGTGAACACCCCGCAGCCCAGCGGACAGTACGACAAGGGGAAGAAGAACAAGCAGCAGAGGACCAAGGAGTCGACCAGGAGGCAGGCGATGCTCAACACGCACCGCATCAACCCCTTCAAGTACGACATGAACCAGATCCTCGAGGAGTCCGCCATGGACCCCGCGAAGGCATCATCCTTCCTCGCATCCGTCATCGCGAAGGCGTCCCGCGTCTCCACCAAAGAGGCCAAGGAGTTCGTCAAGACCTTCCTCGACTCCGGCGACCTGACCAAGGACGAGGCGGACAAGATCGGCAAGCTCCTGGACAAGTACAGCAAGTACCGCTGAGGCAGGCCGATGAGGAGCGCCGAGCTCAGACAGGGCAGGACGTTCGTCCTGCGCCTTGAGGACGGCGAGGTCCTCCACGAGGCCGTAGAATCATTCTGCAGGGACAACGGGATCGTCAGGGCGACGGTCTCGATAACGGGCGCCGTCGACAAGGGCTCCATGATGGTCAGCGGGCCGTCCGTCCCGATCGAGGGCAAGATACAGCCCCGCATAATCACGCTGGAGGAGAAGTGCGAGATCACCGGCAGGGGGACGGTCTTCCCCGACGCCGACGGCAACCCTCTGGTCCACATACACGGCTCGGTGGGCAGGGAGGGATTCTCCGCCACCGGCGACCTCCGCCCGCGCATGGTCGCGTGGCTGGTCGTCGAGATAGTCATAACCGAGCTCGTCGGGGAGGGCCCCGTGAGGCTCGAGTCCGACCCCCGCATCGACGGGAAGCTTCTGGAGATCAGACGATGGCATCCGAGGAGATCCTCAGGAAGACGATCCACAACGCGGACGGCAAGCCGTTCGCGAAGTACAGGAACATAGAGGGCTCGTTCGTGACGGAGGGCTTCGAGCTCTTCGTGGACGAGGTCCAGGGCGACCGCACCGGGCACTCGAGGATGAGGGTCCGCGTGCCGATGAAGAGGGCAGGGTTCCCCGAGGACCTGCGCTCCTCAGAGTCGAGGGTGGCGGCTCTCCGCGACATCATCGCCAGGAGGTTCTGGGAGTCCGCCAGGACCCACGCGCGCTCGCCCATACCCAAGACCGACGGCGGCGAGGTCTACATGCCCCGCCCCGGGCAGGAGGTCCTGTCCCGCGGCAGCGTCGTGGTCACGGAGCACTACGTGGAGGCCAGGTTCACCGCCGACCTCCCGTCGAAGGCGAACAAGGTGGACGAGATGGCCACCATCGACCTGATCTTCGGCAGGATCTCGCTCATAGTCTCCGAGTCCATTCTCATGTCGGCGTACAAGCGCCAGAAGCTGTACTCCCACGTGGAGACGGCCGAGAACGCGGACTGGATAAGGTCGCAGCTCAGGGAGAGGGGCCTGGCGACGTTCGTCGCTGTCGGTTCCGTGCTCCCCAGGAGGGAGGACGACCTGGCGCCCATGATCGACGCCGTGCCTTTCGACTGCGACGATTCATTGAAGGTCACCATGGAGGTCCCCAACGGCGAGCCGATCGTCGGCATGGGCATCCCCGCGGGGTATACCGCGGTCACCGGAGCGGTGGGTTCAGGGAAGTCCACTCTGGCGGACGCGGTGTTCGCCGGCATATACAACCACATCCCCGGCGACGGGAGGGAGTACGTCGTCTCCGATCCCGACGCCGTCTACGTCATGGCCGAGGCGGGGCGCCCCGACGGGGAGTCCCGCCTGTCCGGTCCGGAGTCCGAGCTCACCGCCGTTTCCGAGGCGATCGAGGCCGGATCCCACCTTATCATCGTCGACGAGGAGTACTCCAGTCCCTGCGTCATCCGCAGGGCGTTCATGTCCCCCGACGGTTCCGGATACACGCTCAGCGAGGCCGGCCACGCCATGGGCGAGGCGGGAGTCTCGCTCCTCGCGGTCACCGGCGACGAGTCCGCCGTCCGCAGGGCCGACACGGTCCTTCTGATGGACGGGTTCAGGGTCCGCCGCCTCGACGTCGAGCGTCTCGAAGGCGGATGCGGCGCCCCCGCGCCGCAGACCCGCTATCCGGTTGCGAAGAACGTCTCCTTCGAGAAGTCCAGGAAGGAGGTCAGCACGGCCGCCCCCGCCATACGCACGGTGGAGATCGGCGAGTACAAGGTTCAGGCCCCCGTGGCCGGGTTCTTCGACCAGAGCCAGACACGTGAGGTCGCCGACGCCATCGCCGTCGCCAGGGACATGATGGACGGCTCGCTCCCGCTGAGGGAGGTCTGCCAGAAGGCCCTGGAGAAGGTGGAGTCCGACGACGTCGCCGAGGGGACCGGCATGGGTCACGCCAGGGCACGTGCGGTGGATATGGCTGCGGTGCTCAGCAGGCACCCGCAGATGCTGTTCATCAGGAAGGCCTGATCAGCGCCTGTTGTTGCCGTAGACGTCCTGCCAGTGGTTGAAGACCTTGTCGGAGTACTGGCTCATGTGGACCTGGTCGGCCTTGCTGTTTTCGGGCACGACGAATCCCTGGATGGGGTACTCCTTGTCGCAGAAGGGGCAGCGGACGTAGGGGCAGTTGCTCCCGGCCTTGGGGCACGCCTTGCAGGCAACGGCCCTGGACTGGAAGAGGCTGAACTCCCTGCCGCAGTTGGGGCAGAGGAAGCGCCTCGCGGCTACCTTCAGATCCCTGTTGATCCCGGCGGCCCTCTCCTCGGGGGTCAGCCACATGGGCGCCGAGGGGGACAGCGGGGTGTTGTAGGAAGGGCGGTCCTGTCCGTCCCAGTTGCTCATTGGGGGACACCCCTGGCGGCTGCGACGACGGCCTTCAGCTTGGAGTCGTCGTGGCACTGCTCAAGGAGCGTGCCGGTGACGACGATGTCCGCCCCCGCCTCGCGGGCCGCGGCGGCGGCCTCGGGGGTGCGGATCCCGCCTCCGATGATGAGCGGGATGGAGATGGACGACTTGATGGCCCTGATCATCTCGGGGGGCACGGGCGTGGGTGCGCCGGAGCCGGCCTCGAAGTAGACGAGGGACATGCCCATCATCTCGCATGCCATCGCATAGGCGACGGCCCTCTTGATGTCGTCCCTCTTGATCGGGTCGGCCTTTCCGACCTCGCCGACCTTCATGCCGGGCTCGACGATGACGTATCCCATGGGGATGGTCTCGACGCCGAGCTGCCTCAGGATGGGTGCGGCGTAGACCTGGGCACCCATGATCCAGTTCACGTCGGTGCTGTTCATCATGCTCATGAAGAGCACGGCGTCCAGTTCCTTGGACAGGGCGTTGGGCGTCCCGGGGAAGAGGATGACGGGGAGGCCGGTGGCCTCCTTGATGGCGATGGTGGTAGATGTGAGGTTCTCGTTGGTGACCCCGGTGGATCCGCCGATGAACACGGCGTTGGAGCCGGCATCGAGCATGCGCCTCGCGATGTCCGCGGCCTCCTCAGGGGTCTGCTTGTCGGGGTCGATGAGGGCGACGTGGAGCGTGCCCTCTTCCTTCATCATCTCCCTGAGTCTGTCCATAACGGTCATGCGATCACATCGAGTATGAATGCCACAAGCGCGACGGCCATTGCGTACTTGGCCGTCTTCTGTGCGCTGTGCGCGTCTTTGGGAACCATGTAGGCGCAATACAAAAACATAGCGTCCGCGACGAACACGAGGTAGTACGCCCATGAGACCTCGCCCGCGATGATGGGGTAGACGCTGAGTATGGGGCCCAGGACGAAGAAGGCGCATGCGACGTACGCCGCGCGCTTCGCTCCGATGGACATGGGCAGGGTTCTCCTCCCCTCGTCGGACTCCATGTCCTCGATGTCCTTGGAGACCTCGCGGCCCACGTTGACCAGGAAGGCCATCCCGGCGAACACGGCGTTGTCCCAGGGGTGCCCGGTGACGGAGCCCCCGACCATGAAGATCATGGCGGTGAGGAACGCGATGGTCATGTTGCCGACGAACCCGCGCTGCTTCAGCACCGTCTCGTACGCCAGCATCATCACGGCGCAGATGACGACCATCACGGTAGTGATCCACCCGCCGGCGATGTCGAACAGCGTGCACGGTACGGATATGAGCACCGAGATGAGCAGGAACGCATATCCGAGGTTCCTGGCGGTGGTCGCCTTGATCTCGCCGGTCTGGATCGGGCGGTCCGGATGCGCGGTTTTGTCGATCTCCCGGTCGATGTAGTCGTTGAGGGCGTTCCCTCCGGCCATGAATATGACGACGAGGGCGCAGGCGAGCACGATCCACAGCCAGTGGTCGAGCATTCCCGTGCCGGCTGCCAGCAGGGCTCCGACGACTATGCCGACGATGCCCATGATGCCGTTCCCGAATCTGAACAGCCGGAGATACTTGTTCACGTCCACGGGTTACGCATCATCGCATAAAAATAGCAATCGTGTCTGAGGGCACGACTTTGCCAGAATGAAGATGGCGGTTGGTCGTTCTAAAAGCCATATGATGTTGATACATGCATACGTTTTATCATATTATGTTGCTAAATAACCTTTAGTTATTATACAACCTATTCATACATACCTTGCCAGGAGCGGAAGTCTGCCATGCAGACTGACTGCATGGTTGGTGAAGCACTGGTCGACCGGCAAGGAGGTGATATCCATGTCGGGAAAACCGAAGGACCAGGAGTCCTGCCTCTCCAAGCTGAACCTGGTCCTTCAGGTAGTCCGGCTAATTGTCGAACTACTGAAGTGAAACATCTTCCGGCCCCGTAAGGGGCCACCAATGTTCCTATAGTGTAATCAATCGTGTATTATTTAAAATGAATCTTGTGAACAACATCCTTCGATACAGTTCCCGAATTCTATATGCGGCTAACGTTATTCCCTGAACATGAATGTATGGTATGTCACGACCGAGTCGCAGGTGGCGAAGGAGACGGACGTGTCCGAGGTACGCGATGCGGTGTCGACGGTGAAGGACGGGACGAGTGAGTTCTTCGTCGTCGAGCCCGAGCCGGAGTCCGAGAGATCGTTCATCCAGGCCTCGACCTGGACCAAGGGGATACTGTTGGGCAGGAGCTTCGTGATGGAGATCCGCGTGCCCGAGGGAGACGGATTCCGCCAGTACAGGGCACGGACGAAGAAATTCGAGGATATCGAGGCCGCCGTGGACAGGTACCTGCTAGGGGACGCCCCGGAGCCCGGCGTCTGGACGGACGTCACCGACGAGTTCCTCGACGACGTCGCGGATTCTTGAAGATATGATAGTGCCTGGAGAGCGAGCCGTGGACCCTCTGGAGGTACACGTTCTCCAGCTCCAGGCCCTCATACTCGATTGGATGGGGCAGGACGATCCCGGCGCGCGAGCCGTGCTTCAGCGACTTCGGGATGGCCTCACCGGCGCGGCGGTAGATGACGTCGATGTTCTCGCCGCCCGTCTTCGTCGACCTGCCGTAGGGCGGGTCGGTGCAGATCGCGTCGACCTCAGGGAACCTCTCGCCGATGTCCCCGATGTCCAGGACCTCGTAGTCCGCGAGCTCCAGGCCGTAGAACTCCATGTTCTCCCTGCACCCGTCGATCATCTCCGGGTCGAAGTCGGAGATCATGGCGCGCATGCCCATCTCGGCCGCCTCGATGACGATGCCCCCGGTCCCGCAGAACGGGTCAAGGACGGTCCCCCCGCGCTTCACGCCGGTCAGGTTGATCAGCGCCCTGGCGTACTTCGGGTGCAGCGATATGGGCGAGAAGAAGGGCCTCTCTCCGACCTTGCGCTTCTCCAGCAGGTCGATCTCGGTCACCCTCTGCTCGATGTAGATGTGGATCTCGTCGCACATCTGCATGCGCACGGTGGTGTCCGGCTCGCGCAGGTCCACCTGATTATGCTTGGAGAGTATCCCCCCGATCCTGCGGACGATCCCCTGGGAGTCCACGTCCCTCATCATGCCCTCGAAGCGCTTCCCGCGGACCGCGAAGGTCCCCTCCGGAAGCACGGCAGACTCGATGTTCGAGACGTCGTCGGGATTGTACGTCCCGAGGTACCTCCCCATGCTGTGGGTGAGGGCTATCCTGTCGGCGATGCCGTCCAGGGCGGACTCCTCGAACTCCGCGACGATGTATCCGGGGCCCTGCCTGACCAGCGTGTAGTCGCCTGCCTCCGCCTCTATGCAGCGGAGCGCCTCGGCCACGGGCATGTCCTTTGACTCACCTGAGAGCTCGAAGAAGAACTGGGATCTCACGGCTCCGCCCATGCGGAACAAGGATTAAAAGGGTCGCGGGAGGGGCGGGCCCTCCCGCATGGATCATGCGTCCTTGATGCCGTCCTCGGTCACCATGAATACGGCCTCGCCCTCCGGCAGGTTAGGCGAGTCGATGAGCCTGGCGATCCTCTTGCCGGCCTTGCCCTTCCTCAGGTAGAGACGGAAGGTCGCGGTGTGGCCCACGATGTGGCCTCCGATGGGCCTGGTGGGGTCCCCGAAGAACGCGTCGGGCTTGGCGGCGACCTGGTTGGTCACGGCGATGACGGCGTTGTTCACGGTGGCGAAGTTCAGGAGGTCGTGCATGTGGCGGTTCAGGATCTGCTGCCTCTCGGCGAGCGCCCCGCGGCCCACGTACTCGGCCCTGAAGTGCGAGGTCAGGGAATCGACGATGAGCAGCCTGCACTTGACCTGCTGGGCGAGCTCCATGGCCTTGTCGACCAGGAGAACCTGGTGCTGGGAGTTGAACGCGCGGGCGACGTGGATCCTCTTCAGGGTCTCGTCGGGATCCAGGCCGAGGTAGGTGGCCATCTGGATGATCCTCTCGGGGCGGAACGTGTTCTCGGAGTCGATGATGATGACGTCCGAGTCGAGTCCCCCGCGGTCCTCGGGCATCGTGGCGTTCACGGCGAGCTGGAAGCAGACCTGGGTCTTGCAGCTCCCGAACTCACCGAACAGCTCGACGATGGACTGGCTCTCCAGTCCGCCGGCCATGAGCTCGTCGAAGGCCTTGGAGCCCGTGGTGAGCTTGGTGACCGACTTCCTCCTCTCGAGGATGTCCTCTCCGGTCTCGAATCCGCCGATGTCGGCGCAGAGCTTCGCGCCCTCGATGATGTCCATGGCCTTCTTCTCGCCGATCTCGCACGTCTCCGCGAGCTCCTTGGGGGAGGCGACGGCGATGGCCATGATCTCGGTGTATCCGGACTCGCGCAGTTTCTCGGCGATGGCGGGGCCGACCCCGGGTATGTCCTCAAGCGTCTTCGTGACCATTGTGATCCCTTCTATGATTCAATCAAGGCCGATTCTGTATTTAAGCGGATTCGGGGGGTGACCGAAAACCTCCCGAAAACGGCTCGGAACGTGTTGATTCGGGCCGTCACGCCGCTTTTTCCAGAGTTAGTCAGACCGCTTCGGCTAGGTTTGAAATACAAGTGCCCTGACCCCGTCCGGAATCCAGGAGCCAGTCCACCAGTTTCACCACTCTGATGCCCATGCAATCGTCGCCGAGGCAATCCGTGCGGGTCAGGATCGTCTTGGGGTAGTTGTCCCTGATTGACAGGAGCTCCTCGGCCGACCTCCACTCCTCCGCGTAGGGGAAAGCCACGTATCTCCAGTACTCGGGACGGTCCCATCCGGTGACCAGCGCCACCGGGACGCCCTCCACCGTACCGACCTGGACACGGCATCCGGAGCGGTTCATGAGCTCCCAGAACAGGATGTTGCGCATCCTCGCGTCCCCTTCCGGGACCATCGTGCGGTCGGTGACGTACAGGAAACCCCTGCGGGACCACCTGTCGTCCAGGGTCCTCTCCTCGGCCCTGTACACGAGCATGGACTCCCTCAGGAGGCCGATGTAGCGCTCCACCGTGCGCGGGTCGATGCTGCCGCCCATGGCTTCCGTCAGCTCCTCCGGATCCTCAAGGCAGCCGTCGTTAGCCGCGATGGTCTCCAGTAGCTTCCGGAGCATCTCCGGCCTGCGGACCCGCCGTCTCCCGGCGATGTCTCCCAGAATGTTATCCTGGTCCCATCCGTCCTGGGCCATCCCCGGGCATCTGTAGTACTCTTCCAGGAGCGTCTCTGGATCTCCCCCGCCGCGCATATCGGAGAACTCCGACAACGTCAGGGGTCCGATCACCTGGCGCCAGTGCAAGGCGCCGATGCGTGTGCGGTACTCCGAGTCGATGTTGTCGAAGAGGGATTTCGCCGCGATGATCACGGCCCCGTTCTCGATAAACCATCTCGCTGTCCTCTCCCAGTCCTTCACGCATCCGGGCTCGTCCAGGAGGATGTAGGTTCCCTCGGGGCCTCCCGCATCCTCTTCGATCCTGTTGTAGAAGTCCATCTCGTCCCGGATCCCGCATTCCGGGTCCTCCAGGTCGAGGTAGACCACCTTCTCCCTCGGAACCCCGGATTCCAGGAGCTCCCTCTCCTTTCTGCGGAGCAGCCACGTCTTCCCGCTGCCGCGGACGCCGAAGAAGATGAGCATGATCTCGAAGCCCGGCTTGAGGTACTTCTCCCATTTTGCATAATGCGGTCTCTCCGCATATCCGTTCACGATTCATACACGGACTGCAATATGGAAATAACTATCGTTTATCTGTCACTCGACGCTTATTCGACGGACCATGCATCAAATACGGACGATGCCGTTGGCGGAGCCATGCCCTCGTTCGAATTCGGGATGATCCTTGGCGGCATGTCCGCCATAGTGGCGTTCCTTGTGATATTCGCCGTTCTGAAGGCCAGGGGCCTCCGCGTGACGTTCGAGGAGGAGCCGGCGGACGCCGAGAAAGAGCGGCGCTCCGACCGGGATGAGGTTTGATGACGGGGCCTAACGGCCCCGCCTAGGTTCACTGGTAGGAGCCGCGCTTCATCCTCTCGAGGGCGATCCTGATCCTCTCGACAGGCTCCGTAACGGCCATTCTGATGTACCCGTCGGCGGACTCGCCGAACCCGGATCCGGGGGTGACGATCACGCCGAGGTCGATCATCTTCTGGGTGAAGTCGAACGAGGGCTCGCCGCAGTTGAACCAGACGTAGAACGTCCCCTTGGGCATGGCGCAGTCGTAGCCGAGCTCGCGGAGCCCCTCGACCAGCACCCTGCGCCTCTCGGCGAAGATCTCCATGTTCTTCGTGACGCACTCGGGAGCCTCCCCGTTCGGCCCGTAGAGGGACAGGGCCTTCTCGCCGGCCCTCTGGATGAAGCTCGGGGCGCCGGAGTCGATCTGGCCCTTGCACTTGGTCAGCCCGGCGATGAGGTCAGGATGACCCACAGCGTACCCGAGCCTGAAGCCGGTCATGCAGAACGTCTTGGAGAACGATCCGAACTCGATGGCGTCCGGCCCGACCTCGAGGATCGAGGGCGCCTGGTAGCCGTCGTAGCACATCTCGGAGTACGCGGCGTCGTAGCACAGGATGGTGTCGTTCTCCTGGCACCAGTCGTAGACCTTCTTCAGGTACGCGAGGTCGCAGGTCGCTCCCGTGGGGTTGTTCGGGTAGTTCAGGTACAGCATCCTGGCGCCCTTGGGGCACTCGTCCACGTCCAGCAGCCAGTCCTTCTCCGCGCGGAGGGGGACCTTGACGCACTTGGCCTCGTTGAAGAGGGTGGACGCGCCGGAGTACACCGGGTACCCGGGGGAGGGCGCGATGATCGTCTCGCCCACGTTCACGAACGCCTGGGAGATGTTGAAGATGGCCTCCTTGGAGCCGATGGTGATGCACACCTGGGTGTCCGGGTCGATGTCGAGGCCGAACCTCTTCTTGTACCAGTCCGCCACCGCAACGCGGAGCGACCTGTCGCCCTGGGACGAGGAGTACTTCTGGTTCTCGTTCACGTGCGCCTGGGCGCACATCTCGTCCACGATCTCCTCGGGCGCGGAGAGGTCCGGGTCCCCGATCCCGAAGTCGATCATGTCCCATCCCTCCGCCTTCTTCTCCCTGGAGAGCTTCTCCAGCCTCACGAAGAGGTAGGGGGGTATCTGTTTCAGTCTGTCCGCCTGCTCGTAGTTCATATCGATTCCTCCAGAGTGCCCTCGAAGACCAGCTCGGCCGGCCCCTCCATGAGCACGTACTTCAGGTCCCTGTCGACCGTTATCCTGAGCCACCCGCCGGGCAGGTGCACGTCCACGGGCGTCCCGAAGGGCACCAGGCCATTCAGCGCCGCGGCGGTGGTCGTGGCGCAGGCGCCGGTCCCGCAGGCCAGCGTCCACGCCGCTCCGCGCTCGTAGACGCGGATGTATATCTTCCCGTCCTCGACCCTGCAGAACTCCACGTTGGTCTTCCTGGGGAAGAAGGGGTGCCTCTCGAGCACCGGGCCCAGCATGTCGACTGTGGCGTCGTCCATGGGGGTGAACGTGATGAAGTGCGGGTTTCCCATGGAGACGGCGTTCGCCTTGAATTGGACGCCCTCGGCCTCGAACGGCTGGTCGATGAACCTGCCGTCGTGGTCCACGGGAACGGTGCGCCCGTCGAGGATGGGCGCCCCCATGTTTATCCTGACCGTGGCGACCTTGCCGTCGTCGCCCCTGAAGGTCTCGGCCCTCAGGTCACCGGCCAGCGTGTGTATCGTGAACTCGTCCCTGTCGCACAGGCCCGAGTCGCGGATGTACTTGGCGACGCACCTGATGCCGTTGCCGCACATCTCGGCCTCGCTGCCGTCCGCGTTGATGATCCTCATGGTGAAGTCGGTGCCCTCGCCCGGGAGGACGTAGAGCACGCCGTCCGCGCCCACGCCGAAGTGGCGGTCGCAGACCATCTCGCACCAGGACGCGTCGATCTCGAGCTTCCCGTCGGTGCCGTCCAGCAGGACGAAGTCGTTGCCGATGCCGTGGTACTTCCAGAACCTCATAGCCTGAGCCTCTCGGGGATGACCTGGCGGGTCCACTGCTCCTCCACGGTCTCCGCCTCGCGTATCAGGTCGGCCTTGCCGTCGCAGACCATGACCTCCGCGCACAGGGGGCGGGAGTTGTACCTGCTGGCCATGGAGAACCCGTACGCTCCGGCGTCGTACACCGCGACGAGGTCGCCGACCTGGGGGTCGGGGAGCACGCGGTCGTGGGCGATGTAGTCGCCGGACTCGCAGATGGGGCCGACGACGTCGTACTTGTCCGTGCAGGCCTTGCCGAACCTGTTCGCGAGCGCGACGTGGTGGTAGGAGTCGTACATGGCCGGGCGGATGAGCGTGTTGAATCCCGCGTCCACTCCGACGTACTTCTTCACGCCGGCGTCCTTGACGTCGTTCACGCGGGTCAGGAGTATCGTGGTGTCGCAGATGATGTACCTGCCGGGCTCCAGGACGATCGTCTTGACGTCGGTCTCCTCCTGGATCATGTCGGTGAGGTTCATGGCGAGCTCGCCGACGTCCATCTCCTCCTCCTGGGGCCTGTAGGGCACGCCGATTCCGCCGCCCATGTCGATGAACTCCAGGTCGATGCCCAGGTTCTTGATCTCGTTCACGAGCTCGATGAGCACCTCCATCATGTCCATGAAGGGCTCGACGACCTGTCCGCCGGAGCCGATGTGCGCGTGTATGCCCTTGACGTTGAACCCGAGGTCCTTGGCCCTCGCGTACGTCGAGATCACCTGGTCCAGGGGGATGCCGAACTTGGCGCCCTTGTTGCCGGTGGTGACCTTGGCGCTGTGGCCGGAGCCCACGCCGGGGGTGATCCTGAACGAGACGTCGACGCCGGGAGCGATGGAAGCGAGGCGCTCCATCTCGCAGACCGAATCGAGGTTCACCATGACGCCGAGGTCGGTGACCTCCTTCAGCTCCCTGTCGGAGACGTTGACGCCGGTGTACATGATGCGGTCCGGCGAGAATCCCGCCTTCAGGCAGGTCTTCACCTCGCCTATCGAGACCGCATCGATCCCGGAGCCCTCCTGCTCCAGCACCCTGAGGATCGCCAGGTTCGTGTTCGCCTTGCAGGCGTAGTGGATCCTGGTGTCCATGAACCTGGAGAACGCGCCGTATATGTTCCTGTAGTTCTCCCTGAGCCTCTGCTCGTCGGTGACGTACACGGGGGTGCCGAACTCCTCGGCGATGTCGACGGTGGAGACGCCGCCGATCTGCATTATCCCGTCCTTGGCCTCGAACTCGCGCATCATCGCTGACCACCTATGAACCTGTCATGCAGCGCCTTCACGACGTCGATCACCCTGCTCATGGGGACCACGAAGTTCAGGGACACGTCGCTGGCGCCCTCGGAGATCATCTCCACGTTCGCGTTGGCCTCCTTGACGGCGCCGAAGATGTCCCCGGACACGCCGCACTTGTCGAGCAGGTTGTCGCCCACGGCGCAGATGAGTGCCACGTCGTTCTTCACGTCGATCCTCTCGATGTCGCCGCCGCTGAGGCCGTTGAGCTGCCTCAGGGTCTGCTTCACGTCGTTGTTGTGAACGAGGAAGGCGACGGTCGAGAGCGATGTCGAGATCGAGTAGATGATGACGTTGATGTCCGCGATCTTGTCGATGATCCTGGCGACCATCGCCGGGCGGTACGCGATCTCCGCGGAGCTGATGGTGATGATCGACAGGTCGGTCTTGGCCGCGACGGACCTGAGCATCTCGGAGGTGCTCTTCCTGAGGTGGTGGATCAGGGTCCCGGGCTCCTCCGGCCTGAAGGAGTTCTTGACCTTCAGGGGGATGTGCTTGAGCCTGACGGGCTCGATGGTCCTCGGGTGGAGGACCTTGGCTCCGAAGTACGCGAGCTCGGCGGCCTCGCCGAAGTTCATCTCGGGGATCTTCTTGGCGTCCGGGATGATCCTGGGGTCGGCGGACATGAAGCCGTCCACGTCGGTCCAGATCTCCAGCATGTCCGCGTCGATGGCGTTAGCGACGACCGCCGCGGAGTAGTCGGAGCCTCCCCTCCCGAAGGTGATGGGCTTCTTGTCGGAGCCGGTGCCGTAGAAGCCGGTGATGATCGGGATGACGCCCATGGACAGCAGGGGCCTGACCTTCATGGTCATGCCCGTGGCGGTGTTCAGAAGGTCCGCGGACCCGTTGCCGGGGCGGCCGACCGCTATGATGCCGGCGTCCTCCGACGTGATGGCGACGGACTTCAGGCCCTGGTCCCTGAGGACGAAGGCCAGGAGCAGGGAGGAGAACCTCTCGCCCTGCGAGACCACCGCGTCCTTGTAGTAGGGGTCCTCGCGGTCCGCCAGGAGCGCCTTGCGGAAGGCCTCGAGCCTGGCGTCGAACTCGGCCCTGAACTCGTCCATGGTCTCGCCGCCGAACAGCTGGCTAGCGGTGAGCAGGTGCTTGTCGGAGAACTGCTGGATGACCCCGTCCGGGTCGGTCAGCGGGTTCTCGACGACGCTCACCAGGAAATTCGTAATGCCCGACATGGCGGACACGACGACGACCCTGTCGCCCTCGGTGTTCGCCACGATGTTCGCTACCCTCTTCAGGGCCTCGGCGGAACCGACGCTGGTACCGCCGAACTTCATGACTGTGATCATAGTCCAAGCACCTCGCTCATACCGTGCACCCTGCCGTCGTGCCTGCCCGCGACCCATCTGATGGTCTCGACGCATCCGTCGGCGAATGCCTCCCTTGAAATCGCCTTGTGGGTCAGCTCGACCCTCTCCATGTTCTTCGCGAAGATGACGGTGTGGTCGCCCACGATGTCGCCGGCGCGGATGGAGTGGACGCAGATCTCCCTCCCCCTGGGCCCGGTGACCCCCTGGCGTCCGTACACGACGTCGTTTATGCCCGAGGATGACTGCAGCCTCCTGACGGTCTCCATGGCCGTTCCGGAGGGGGCGTCCCTCTTCTGACTGTGATGGGCCTCGATGACCTCTATGTCGTAGTCCGGGAGGTGTTGGGCCATGAGCTCGCACATCCTCCAGAACACGTTGACGCCGATCGCGAAGTTCGCGGAGATCACGGCGGAGGTGCAGCACCTCTCGACGTTCGACGTCATCGCGGCGATCGCATCGGGATCCACGGCGGTGGTCCCGAGCACTATGTTGGCCCCGGTCTCGGGGACCGATGCTATGATCTCCGACGCGGCCGAGGGGCTGGTGAGGTCGACGTACACGTCGCACCCCTTCAGGACGTCGCGGAGCGAGTCCGGTCCCACGGCGGCGACGCCGCAGACCTCCTTCCCGACGTTCCCGCCGTCCTTCGAGACGATGACCGCGGCGAGCTCCATGTCCTCGGACCCGGCGACCTTGGAGCACACGAGGCTCCCGAGCTTCCCGGTGCCGCCTCCGACGGCCACCCTTATCATGCTATCCCGAGGTCCTTCAGTATGGGGTCCAGCTTGGCCTTCCCCGCGTCGGTGAGCGGCGTGAGTGGCAGCCTGGGGATCCCGGTGCCGTACCCGAGCCCGCCCATGACGTACTTGATCGGTATCGGGTTCGACTCGACGAACAGCGCCCCGAACAGGGGCAGGAGCTTCTCGTGGATCGCACGGGCGGCGGCCACGTTGCCGGCCGCGGCGTTCCTGGTCAGGTCGCATATCAGCGCGGGGCAGCAGTTGCTCGCCACCGAGATCACGCCGTCGGCCCCGAGGCTCATCATGGCGAGCGTGAGCGCGTCGTCCCCGCTGAGGACCTCGAAGCCCTTCGGGCGGCGCCTGAGTATGTCCTGGATCTGGGCCATGTTCCCGCTGGCCTCCTTGACGCCGGCGATGCCGTCGACCTCGGCGAGCCTCATGAGCGTGTCGGCGGTGATGTTCACCCCGGTCCTGCCCGGGATGTTGTAGATTATGATGGGGATGTCCACGGACTCCGCTATGGCGGAATAGTGGGCGACGATCCCGTCCTGGGTGGGCTTGACGCAGTACGGCGAGATCGAGAGGACCCCGTCGGCGCCCAGGTCCTGGGCGCTCCTGCTCAGGGCGACGGCCTCGTGCGTGGAGTTGCTGCCCGCTCCGGCCAGCACCTTCGCGCGCTTGGCCTGGTCCCTGACGATCTCGATGACCCTGAGGTGCTCCTCGTGCACCAGCATCGACGACTCCCCAGTGCTCCCGCAGGGCACCAGCACGTCCACCCCGTTGGACTCCTGGAAGTCGACCAGGCGCCTCAGGGCCTCCTCGTCGATCCTCCCCTCCCTGTCGTACGGCGTGACGAGCGCCGTTCCTGTTCCTGCGAACATCGCGATCGGGCCTCCCCGTAGTGCTCCTTGAGTATCAGCCTTGTCCTCGTGCTGAGGATGTTGTCGTACCTGCGGACCCTCTCGATGATGTCGTTCAGGTGCTGGGACGACTCCACGTCGACGATGGCGATGATGTCCTGGTCGCCCGTGACCTCGAACACCTCCGTGACCCCATCGTAGCTGGCGAGCTCCCTGGCGATCTCCTGGGTGTCCGTGTTGACCGCGATGCTGATCTCCACCAGGGCCTTCACGTTCTTGGAGCTGGTCTTGATGGTGAAGCCCCTTATGATGCCCTCCTCGGTCATCTTGTGGACCCTGCTGCGCACTGTCCCCTCGGACACGCCCAGCTGGTTCGCTATCTCAACGAACGGGCAGCGGGAGTCCTTCTTGAGGAGCTCTATGATCTTCTTGTCGAGGTTGTCTATCACGGGAATCACCTGCAGGACGGCCTGTATGCGCCTCGTAGAACTATTTCGTATATAATCTATGGGAATCCGCGGACGGATAAATGATATCCGCATTTTAGGGGTGATGAAAAGGGGGTTAAGGGGTTTGGGTTCTGCGGAATTCGCAGAATCAGGCTTCGGTGCGGGACGAGCTCTTCGGCCCGTCCCTGTTGCCGGTGGGCTCCTTGAGGATGTCCACCTCGATCCTGTTGTACGGGACCTCTATGCCCTCGTCGGTGAGCTCCTGGATGACCAGCTCCCTGATCTGGCCGGCGTAGTGCGAGCTGTTGTCGTAGTCGTCGACGTAGCACGCGAGCCTGAAGACGATCCCGGAGTCGCCGAACTCGGTGAGCCTGGCGCCGGGCGGGGAGACCGAGCCGTCGGTGATGACGTGGGGGTGCTTCCTGCCGGCCCTCTCGAGGGCGGCCTTGACCTTGGGGATGTCCGAGTCGTAGGCGACGTCGATGTAGATGAACACCCTGGTGTTGGGCGAGTCCCTGGTGAAGTTGACCACCGTCGCGGCGGACACCACGTTGTTGGGCATGGTGATGACCTGGTCCTTGTCCCAGCTGTCGAACTCGGTGTACATCAGCCTGACCTTGCGGACGATGTACGTGGTGCCGTTGATCTGGACGAAGTCGCCCTTCTTGAACGGGCGGGTCGCGAGCATGACGATCCCGCTGAAGAACTGGTTCAGCATCTCCTGGGCTCCGAACGTGATTCCCAGTGTGACCACTCCCGCGCTCACCATTATGCCGGCGAGGTCCACGCCGAACGCGGCCAGTGCGGCGCACACCGCGACGACGGTGATCACGAGCTTCCCGAGCATCTTGAACAGCGGGAGCAGGGACATGTCCATGCCGTCTATGTCCGCCTTCTCGTCCAGTCCCTTGAGGAACGCTGTGATCACGAACAGGTAGATCTGCCAGGCCATGACCGCCCCGAGTATGACGTAGAACACGAACGACCAGGACTCGACGAAGTGGCTGACCTCCGCGTCGGCGCCCACGATCTGCGTGCACTCGTTGATCGCGATGATGAACATGATGCCGGTGATGGTGACCGTCACGTGGTCGGCCAGGCTCTTCTTCTCCTGCTTGGTAGACCTGTCGCCGACCAGGCGGGTGAACAGGGGGATGATGAGCTCGGAGACGACGGCGGTCGCGATGAGCCACAGGACGAGGGTCACTCCGGCGGTGAACCACTTGCTGTCGAACGGGGACCCGAGGGTGTTGGGGAAGATCCCGAAGAACTTGTTGTACGAGTCTCCCGACATGTACACGGACGTTATGTTCGCCGTGACGGAGACGGTGTACGTGCCGGTGTCCGTCGCGTCGGCCATGTTGGTGACGACGATGGTGACCGTGCCGGTGTCCACGCCCGTGTCGGCGTAGGAGTCGGCTTCCAGGGTCAGGGTGATCACCGAGACGGTGCTCTCCCCGGACGATGCGGGGTACATGAGGCTGGAGGACACCGACAGGCTCTCGTCCATGTCCGTGATGTCCGAGACAGAGGCCTTCACGGCCAGGTACTTCTCGGAGTTGTTGATCACGTAGATCGAGACGGTGGTGCTCTCCCCGCTGTCGAGGTCGACGACGATGTCGTTGCCGTCGACGGTGCTGATGCTGACATCGCCCGTGTCCAACGCTTCGGACGCGGACGAGGCGAGCGGGATCAGCATGGCTGCGAGGGCGACGATCGCGACGACCGCCGCCGCCCTTCTGGCGTTCATGCCGAAACCAGGTTGAACTGGTATTTAACGGGTGCATCGGAAGCTCTGGAGTGACCGTGGGAACGTTCAGGTCTACATATCTAAATCCTTGTGGTAAGTGAATCCGCTTCGGGTTCGGTTCAAATATCGTGAGAGCAGACTTCGTCCCGACACCATGCCGATGCTCACCGATACGACGGGGCCTGCCGAGGCCGTGATTACCGTCCATCTGTCAGTGATAGCTCTCGTGATGGTGTCGGCCGTGGTCTCGGACATAAGGTCCAGGCATGTCGGCGACCTCCACTGGGCAGCCATGGTCGCGGTGGGGGTCCCGGCGGTTTCCATCTCCACCCTGGAATCCGCCGGAGCCGCTACGGCGGTGTGCTATGCCGCAGGATGTTGCCTAATGTCGGCGTACATGCTGTCCGAGCGCATATCCGGGGGGCTCGCCGTGCCGGTGGTAATCGCATCCGCCGCCGCGTTCGCGGCACCCTCCGCATTCGGCCTTCCCGGCGCGCAGGCCTGCTCGTCGGCCCTGTTCACCGTATTCTTCTTCGCAGGGCTGCACCAGACGGGTTTGATCGCCGGGGGAGCCGATGCCAAATGCCTGATGTCCCTGACCATGGTCCTTCCCGAATACCCGTCGGTCGGCGGCCTCCCGCTGACCTCGTATCCATCGGTGCTGCCGCCCGCGATGGCGGTGCTGGCACTGGCCCTGCTGATGACCCTAGTCTGGGGGATCCGGATCCCCGCGGCCAACATCTCCGCGGGGTATTTCGGCAGGGGGATGGCGACGTCCGTGAGCGTCCCGGTGCACTCGGCGGATCCCGTCCGCCAGTGGCCTGTCGAGCGTCTATCCCCGTCGGGGATTGTCAGATGCGCCCCGTCCGCCGACGAGGCGTCGTCGATAATAGAGGAGCTCCGCTCCGCGGGCGTCGAGAACGTGAGGGTGACGCCCGTGGTGCCTTTCATCGCGCCGATAGCGCTGGCTCTCGCCGTTATCCTGGTGATCGGCCTTCCGATCGCCTGACCATGTACATGTCGCGGCCGCAGCGGGAGCACTTCCCGCCGTCCAGCCCCTCGATGTCCACTAGGTACCCCAGCCTGCGGACCGCCACGGCCCCGCACTCCGGGCAGAACGTGTCGTCCGCCTCGTCGGTCAGCGTGTTCCCCACGTAGACGAACGAGAGCCCGCAGTCCATTCCGATCTCCCTGCAGCGCAGGACCGTCTCCACCGGAGTCCACTGGACGTCGGTCATCTCGTTGTCCGGGTGGAACCTGGTGAAGTGGACCGGGACGTCGGTGGAGAGTGACGACGCCACCCACCCGCAGAACGCGCGGATCTCGTCCTCGGAGTCGTTGAACCCGGGGATCACGAGGTACGTCAGCTCTATGTGCACGCCCTCGGAGAACGCTATCTCGACCGATTTCAGCACGTCCGCCAGGTGCGCCCCGCAGACGCGGACGTAGAACTCGTCGGTGAAGCCCTTGACGTCGATGTTCATGGCGTCGGACATCCTGCAGAGCTCCCTGAGGGGCTCCTCGCAGACCAGGCCGTTGGTGACCAGGATGACCGCCAGGTCCGGGTCCGCGGCCTTGACGTCGCGGATGTACTCGTACCAGATGACCGGCTCGTTGTACGTGAACGCGATGACGCTCTGCCCTTCCTTCCGGCACATGTCGGCCAGCTCGGCGGGGGACTTGTAGGTGCTCCGCTTCTTGCCCGAGGGGAGCATGGATATGGCGTAGTTCTGGCAGTGCCTGCAGGTCATGTTGCACCCGATGCTGCCGACCGAGAAGCACCGGCCGCCGGGCCTGAAGTGGAACAGCGGCTTCTTCTCCATGGGGTCCACGCACAGGGAGGACACCTTGCCGTACGAGTACGCCGCGAGCATGTCCTCGTCCCCGCGGCGGGAGCCGCACCTGCCGTACTGGCCGGGGGCGATCCTGCACCTGTGGGGGCACAGCAGGCAGACGTAGCCGTCCGAAGTGCGCTCGTAGAACGCCGACTCGATGCGCTCGCCGCGCTCGGTACTCGCCATTGGGGATCACCGTCCTCTCGCCTTCGTCGAGCAGATGGGGGGCGCCGGTGTCGTTGACCACGCCGATGATCGAGAACTCGACCTCCCTCTCGTAGAGGCGGTCCAGGCGGTCGCGGTCCGCGGTGAAGACAAGTTCGTATTCTCCGCCCCAGCCCAGAAGGAGGTCCTTTACGGGCTTGCCGGAGGCCTCGGCCATCTCGTCGACCGACGGGCCCCTCGGGATGAAGGAGAGCTCGATCTCCATGCCCACGTTCGACGCGGAGCAGAGGGTGTTCAGCGCCGTGCCCAGTCCGTCGGACAGGTCCATGCAGGACGAGACGATCCCGGACTCGGCCATGGCCACGCCCTCGGCCACCCTGGGCACGGGCACGTAGAGGCACTGCCGGGCGTCGTCGGCTTCGATGCCGAGCTCTATCGAGGTGAAACCTGCGGCGGGGCCGCCCAGCGGCCCGGTGACCGCGACGACGTCCCCCGGCCTGGCGCCGGAGCGGAGCATCGGCGTCCTGCCGTCCATGGCGCCCAATGCGGTCGTGGCGACCACGCCGGGGCCCGTCTTCGTGTCCCCGCCGGCGATCCCGGTGCCGCAGAACTCGGAGCACTGGCTGACGCCGCTCATGATGTCGTATGCGGCCTGCGCGGGCAGGTCGTCGGGGAGCGCGAGCGCCGCGAGGATCCCGGTGGGCCTGGCGCCCATGGCCGCGAGGTCGCTGAAGCTGACCGCGGCCGCGTACCAGCCGAACTGCTCGTACGTCATGCCGGCGGGGAAGTGCCTGTCGAAGGTGACGATGTCCGTGGACACCACGGTGTCCCTGCCGACAATCGCCGCGTCGTCGCCTGGCCCGACCCTGCCCTCGGTGCGGATGAACGAGGCGAAGTCCCTGATGAGCTGCCTCTCGCCGATGTCCCCGATGCGATCCATCGGATGCCAATCGGGTTCGCGGTATAAGGCTTGGGGTCGTACGGTTCCCGAGCGCCGTGGGCCAGCCATTATATACGGAATAGCAATCGTTTCCCCCAGATGGTGTGCGGACCATGGGCCGAATGAGTGAACGCTGAGCCCGTGGCGTTCGGAGCATCATCGCAAACGGGGCCCCGGGCACGTCCGGAGGGCCCCATTCTGCCTTCTCCGGATTATATACGCGCCTCCGTGCCGACGTAACGTCTCCGTACGCCTCTTGCACGTATACCGATGGCCCCTCGAATAGGGTTAAATCGGACTCCCCCCAATCGCTCCGGCATGGACAGGACTATGACGGTCACGGGAGCAGGGTCCGCTCTGGCGGCGCCCGACCGCGTCAGGATCGACGGGGAGCTCAGCGGGAAGTGCAACACGTACGCCGAGGCCGCGACGGCCTCCGCGGAGGCGGTCCGCGGTCTGAAGAAGGCCGTCGGCGACGCCGGGTTCGACATGGATTCGCTGAAGACCTCCGGATTCTCGGTCAGCGCGGCGTACCGCGTCGTGGACAGGGACGGCGTCAGGGCCAACGCGTTCGACGGCTTCGCCTACAGCCACAGGGTTACCATGACGGTCGACGCCGCCGAGGACAACCTGGGCAGGCTGATCGAGTCGCTCATCTCGTCCGAGGGGGCCCCCGAGTTCCATGTGTCGTACCTCGTGTCGGACCCCTCGAAGCCCATGGCAGAGGCCAGGACCGCCGCGGTGAAGGACGCCAGGCACAGGGCCAGGGAGCTGGCCGACGCCGCCGGCGTGAAGCTGGGCGGCATCGTCTCGATCGCCTACGTCTCGAGCCCCTGCAGGCCCTCCGCCGCGAGGCGCATGATGCTGGGATCCTGCATCGGCGACGCCATCACGCCCGAAGATGCCGAATACCAGGACAGCGTCTCGGTCACCTGGGAGATATCGGGGTAAAAAAAGCATAGAATGGAACCCATCGGGCCTGCGGGTCCGTCTCCGATGTCTCCCTCCCCCCATCCGGAGGTACCGACATGAAGGCGCTGCACGTCATCCTGGTCGTTCTCGTGGTCGTGCTGGCCGCGGCATCAGCCGCGGTCATCGCGTCCACCGTCAGGGATGACGGCACCGCCGATGCGCCGCAGGAGGAGGAAGAGGAGCCCGCCGAGGATCCGACCTATCCCGAGGGCGTGACGGTCGACCTGTCAACGGGCACCGTGACCTGTGCGGAGGAGTCCCGCTGGACGATCTACGACCTTCTCGAGACGTACTACGTCGTCTCCGGCTACACCTGGTCCAGGTACACCGGCGACACCTCCACGGGAACGGAGATCACCCTCTCCCCGGGCATGTACAGGATAACCGTCGGAGGGGAGACCTTCGACGTGACGGTCCCGGGGACTCTGGAGCGCACCGTCTCGTGGACCTACGACATGGACGGCACGGAGCACGGGATGTCCGTGACGTACACTCTGGACGTCTCAGACCTCGCGGCCCAGAAGACGGACAGCCTGGAGTTCAATGATTCGGGCGACTACAGCTCCTTCTCGAACCTTCCCGAGCTGGTGCAGGTCACTTCGGACGTGACCAACCTGGAGGAGCTCCTTGAAGCCGAGTACCTGAGGATCGGGGGCGACACATCGGACGAGCAGGGCTACGCCGACTTCCTGGCGGCGTTCGTCCAGCTCTGCATCACGTACCCGCACAGGGAGTCCGGCCACGGTGCGGACTACTGCATCTACGGCAGCGGGGAGTACTGGGCCAGGCCGCTGGAGACGCTGTGCATCCTGTACGGGGACTGCGAGGACACCTCCGCGCTGCTGTGCGCGCTGTACGCCGCTGCCGGATACCAGGCGGCCATGGGCGGCGCGAGCGGGCACGTCTACGCCGGGGTGGCGATAGACGGGTTCGCCGAGGTCACGCAGGAGAGGCTCAAGTCGCTGGACATCTACCGCGAGTACACCCTGGCCGCGTTCGTGCCGGTCGAGGGCTCCTGCGAGGGCGCGCTGGCGGAGACGGTGTTCTACGGCGTGGAGACGATCTACGACCAGCTCCCCGTCGGATACCTGACGACGGGCATCGCCGGGAACATCGGCTCCAAGACGACGTGGGGCACGGCCGGATTCTATCCGGTCGCTTAAGGCGAGGAGTCGGGGATCCAACCGCCCTCGTAGGTCTCGGCGTCGCCGATGACCAGTTCATCGCCGACATCCAGCGTCATGAGGTCGCGGGCCGCGATCGTACGCACTCCCGTCTTCTCCTCGACGATCCTGGCTTCGGAGTCCGGTCCGCGCCTGATCATCACGACCCCCAGATGAACGAAGATCGCCAGCTCCGGCTTCACGCGCTCCACGAAGGTTATGGCGTCGTCGGTGCAGAGGTGGTAGTTGATCCTGTTGCCCAGAGGCGTCGTCACGGGAAGGAGCAGCACCCTGGACCCGACGTACTGGTCGGCGATCTCGTCGGTGTACTCCGTGTCGCTGACGTACGAGAAGATCCCGTGGCCGGTGTCCATCCTGAAACCGACGTTGGTGGGGTCGCTGTGGATGGCCCTGCAGATCTCGACCCTCATGCCGTCCACGTCCAGGACGTCGCCCGGCTCGAACGTCGCGGTCCTCTCGGGCTTGCTGAGGTGGTACGGCGATATGGCCGGACCCAGTCCTCCGGCGCCCTCTATGACCGTCTTCGACCCGTAGACGCTGCCGCGCCTCACCCATCCGCCCTTGGTCATCCCCTCGATGACGCTCTCCGCGTCGGAGTAGTGGTCTGGGTGGCAGTGGGAGATAATGAGGCTCTCCGTCTCCGTGACGTCGTAGCGGATCCTCTGCATCTGGCTCAGCGATCCCGGGCCGGGGTCGACCTGCAGCATGTGCCCGCCGTGCTCGATGAGGAGCCCGCCGGTGCTGCGGGTCTGGTACATGGTGGTGTGGCGTCCGCCCCCTGTTCCCAGAAAAGTTACGCGGAAGCCCATGGCACCTCCATGCTCGGGCGGATATATCGTTGTTCCCACCGCTCAGTCCCTGAATGCGCCGGCGAAGGCCCTCATGTTGGTGTTGGAGGTGTTCGGTGCGATGCCGCAGCCGGGCGCGATGACCTCGTAGCCCGCCTCGGCGTACATCCTCGATTCCTTCCTGATCTTGTCGGGGCCTCCGAGCAGCAGGGTGCCCACGGGGTCCACGGAACCGGCCACGGCGATCCTGCCTCCGAGCCCTTCTATGATCGTCTCCGCGGGGACCTTCTGGTCCGGGGACAGGGCGTCCACCCCGCAGTCCGCTATCTCGCCGAGGATCGGCTCGCAGGAGCCGCACATGTGCAGGACGGTCTTGACATCGCCCGACGGGATGATCGAGCGCATGAACGAGCCGGAGAAGTCGTTGTACCCGGAGGGGTCGATGATGTCCGCTCCGGCCTCGGATTCCACTATGAGGAGGACATCCGCCCCCGCATCCTTCATGGCTTTGGCGTACTCGGCCTGCAGGGCCGACAGCGTGGAGCTGGACCTGCGGATCCACTCGGGGTCCATGAACGATGCCAGCGCGAGGCTCTCCACGCTCATCAACTGGCCCAGGAGCCCCATCGGGCCGAGCATCCCGCCGCAGACGGCGACCTTGCCGGCCATCCTCTTCGCGGAGAGAGACACCGCCTCGACGACGGCCGCGGTCGCGCCTCCCGAGACGTACTCGGACAGGTCCATGAGGTCCAGCTCGGAGAGCGTCCCCTCGCACGGATCCCCAGTCACAACCCTCGACGTGATGAACGGCGGGTTGTCGATCGTCCCCAGGTCGACGCCGCACCCGAGCCTCTCGGCCTCGGCGGTGATGTCGAACGGGACCCTCACGGACTCGAACCCGAAGATCTCGGCCTGGGCGCACCCCAGCTTCGCCATCCTCTCCGGGTCGCGGTGGGCCTCCGGCCAGGATGCGCCGGTGGCCTCCATCTGTCCGATTGTCGAGGACTGCGTGAATATCGCCACCGGGGGCGTGTCCTGCGCTTTGCCCGAGAGGGCCTCCATGATGCGGTCGCGGGAGTCCATGGGAACGAATCGGCACGGGTACGTAAAACGATTGCATCGCGGGCATGACCAATCTTTAAACGCGCGTCCGCGGATTCGGCAGTCATGATAACTGCCATCCGCAACGCCTGGATCGTCACGCAGGACGCCCAGCGCAGGGTCCTGAAGGGCGACGTGGTCGTCGACGGGGAGAGGATCGTGTCCGTCGGGCCCGCCTACAACGGCACGGCCGACAGGGAGATCGACGCCACGGGCGACATCGTCATGCCCGGGATGGTCAACACCCACACGCACATCGCCATGTCCGTCATGAAGGGCGTGGTCGACGACCTGCTCTTCCCGGACTTCCTGGCGAAGACGTTCACCATCGACTCCGACCGCACCGACGAGGACCTGGACGTCGGGACCCGCCTCGGATGCATGGAGATGATGCGCGGAGGCACCACCACGTTCATGGACCTGTACTACTCCGAGGACGTGATCGCCAGGGCCACCCAGGCCGCGGGGATCCGCGGTGTGCTGTGCTGGTGCGTCCTCGACGAGGACAAGACCACCCAGAAGGGCAGCCCCCTGCAGAACTGCAGGAGGTTCATCGAGACCCACTCGGACAAGCGCAAGATCGTCCCCGCGGTGGGACTGCAGGGCGTCTACGTGTGCAACGAGGAGACCTGCATCGGCGCGAAGGCGCTGTCGGACGAGAAGGAGGCCCCCATGAACTTCCACCTGTCCGAGACCCGCGGCGAGGTCAACGACCACAAGAGGCAGACCGGCATGCGCCCGGCCGAGTGGCTGTCGTCCATCGGCGCCCTCGGGCCCAGGGCGGTGTCGGCGCACTCCGCGTGGCTCACCCTCAGGGAGGTCAGGCTCATGGCCGAGGCCGGCATGTCCGTCTCGTCCTGTCCGGCGTCCAACATGAAGCTCGCCACCGGCGGCGTGGCGCCCATACCGGAGTTCCAGAAGTACGGCGTCAACGTCTCCATCGGGACCGACGGGAGCACCACCAACAACACCCTCGACATGTTCGCCGAGATGAGGCTGCTGGGCCTCCTCCAGAAGTCCAGCAGGTGGGACGCCACCGTCACCCCCGCGCAGGACCTCCTGGACTTCGCCACGATAAACGGCGCCAAGGCCGTCGGCATGGAGAAGGACATCGGGTCCGTCGAGCCCGGCAAGTACGCCGACCTCGTGATCCTGGACGGCAAGGCCCCCAACCTGAGGCCCCTGCTCCAGGAGAACATCATCGCCAACATCGTCTACTCCGGCAACAGCATGAACGTCAAGACCGTGCTGTGCCAGGGCGACGTCGTCGTCGACGACACGAAGATCACTACCCTCGACACCGAGGATGTCCTCGCGAAGTCCGAGGACATGTGGCGCTCCCTCTGCCTGAGATGAGGGCGAGGTTCGAGCGGCCCGACCTGCGGGCCGTGGCGGAGGAGGGCCTGGCGGCCGTGGACATGCACTTCCACACCAACTGCTCCGACTCCTACACGGACCCGCTCCGCGCCCTCAGGCTGGCCGAGGAGCGCGGGCTGGGCGTCGCGATAACCGACCACAATCTCATAGCGTCCCTGGTCCGCCTGAAGGACGTGGAGACCACCGCCATGGTGATCCCGGGGATGGAGGTCAGCACCACCGACGGGCCCCACGTGCTCGTCTACTTCTACGAGATGCGGGAGCTGGAGAGGTTCTGGTACGCCCGCATCCGCCCCCGCATAAGGGAGAACCCCTGGCTGGCGATACGCGACTGCCCCACCGACAAGCTCCTGGACTTCTGCGAGAAGGAGTCCTGCGTGGTGTCCGGGGCCCACTCGTCCGGCTACTTCAACACCAACAAGGGTGTGGAGATCTGCATCCGCAAGGGCATCGTCGACGAGGCCGTGGCCTCGAGGCTCGACGCCTACGAGGTGATCTCCGGCGGGATGACCCGCGCGTCTAACCTGTCGGCGCTGAAGGCCGCCCGCGCGAGGAACCTCAGGTTCACGGGCGGGAGCGACGCCCACATAATGAACGATCTCGGCGGAGTGGTCACTGTCGCGGACGCGTCCGATCCCGGGGAGTTCCTCGACCGCGTCATGGCCCGCAAGGCGGACGTCTACGGCGTGGAGAAGGACATCCTCAACAAGGTGATGACCGGCCAGGCCTCCGCCAGGCGCTTCGCGGAGCACGCTCCTTCCGCGCTCTCGGTTAAGGCCCGCGGCGCCGCCACAGCGGCGGACTCACTCCTTCCTCTCAGGCTCCGCAGGGGCCCCTTCCGAGGTCTCCTCCGGCTCCGATTCGGGTGCGGGCTCCTCGGTGCTCTCCCCGGACTCTGCGTTGAGCGACTCCTTCAGGGCTGCGAGCTCCTCCTCGGCCGCGGCATCCTCAGCGGCGGCGGCCTCCATCTCGAGCTTGCTCTGCCTGCGCTTCTTGAGGTACATCGCGACGACGCACAGCAGGGCGATCGCCAGCACCGCGGCGTAGAACCACATGGGTATGGGGACCGCGTTGGGCACGATCAGGATGATGACGAAGTCGATCGCCATGATCAGCAGGTAGGTGTTGATCTCCAGGAAGTTCAGGAACCTCTCGTAGGTGGCGATGGGGTTGCTGTCCGCTCCCTCCCTGTTGGCGATGCGCTTGGCCCCGCTGATGATCATCTCGTCGAGGAACTTGACGTTGTTGATCATGTAGTACGTCGGCGCCGTGAGCACGATGAAGTTGATTCCGAGGATCAGCAGCCTCCAGAGCTCGACGTCGCCGCCGAACGAGGACGCTCCCCAGTCCGACAGAGGGGGCAGGATGAAGTAGAACGCGATCTCGATGATCGCGATGACGAAGATGTTGATGTACGCGTGGGTCATGCTCTTGAAGACGGCCTTCTGGGACTTCTTCGAGGTGGCGGAGACGCGCTCGTACATCCTGGTCCTGGCCTCGTTCACGGAGCAGCATGCCGCGTACACCTTCCTGGGGCACTTCTCGACGGACTTGTCCCAGAACCTGTCGGCGTACCTGCACACAATGGGCAGGCAGATCATGGACAGCAGCGCGGCGCCGATGACCGACGTGTAGAACGACTCGTCGACGACGTTGTTGTTCAGCGCCTCGGCGGCGATGATGAACGCGAACTCACCCATCGCGCACAGTCCGGTGGCGGACAGGAAGCCGTTCCTGCAGCTCTCGTTGCCGACCCAGTACGCCAGGAACACCGTGCAGGTCTTCATGCAGAAGAACAGCAGGAAGAAGATCACGATGGTGGTGATGTTGTCCAGCAGTATCGACGCGGGGTAGATCTCGGCTCCTATGCTGATGAAGAATATGGCCATGAACAGGTCGCGCATCGGCTCGATCTTGTGGTTGATCTCCTTGGCCTTCCTGCTGCTGGCGACCATCATACCCATCAGGAACGCACCGACCGCCATGGACAGTCCGGCGTACGTGGCGAGCAGGGCCATGCCGAACGCGAGTCCGACGGACGTGATGGTCAGGATCTCGTCGGACACGTTGTCGGAGATCCAGTTGATGACCCTGGGGATGATCCTCAGGCCCACCACGATGCTCACGATCATGAACAGCAGGATCTTGACGATGAGCACGATGATGTCGTTGAGCTCCATCCCGCCTGTCAGTCCGGCGGCGTAGTTCGCCATCAGCGGGGTGATCATGGACAGAATGATGACCTGCCCGATATCCTCCATGATGGTGATGAGGACGAGCATCTCGATGTGCTCCTTGTCCAGACGGTTCTGCGACTTGAGCACGGCCATGACGACGGCAGTGGACGAACCCGAGATGATGGCACCCAGGACGATGGACTGCGTCATGTCGTAGCCCATCAGGGTCCCGGCGATGAATCCGCCCAGGACCATCAGCGGCAGTTGTATCACCGCCACCAGTATCGCGAACGAACCCTGCTTCCGGATCTTCTTGATGTTGATCTCGAGACCGATGCAGAACATCAGCATGACCAACCCCATGGCCTTCAGGATCTCGATAAGCTCCTCTTCGGCCTCCTGGGTCTCGGCGTCCTGGTAGAGGAAAAGCACGTTGACCATCACGATGCCGGCCACGATGTAGCCGATCAGCGGGGGCAGGTTCAGCTTGTTGAACACGATGGAGCAGATTGCAGCCAGCAGCGTGAACATAGCGAGCGCCGTGAGTATGACTGCCTCTTCCATCGATCCACCTTGTAAAGGTGGATATGCTCATTGTATTTGAACGGTGCTCTTTTTATAAGGAAGTGTTAGAAACGTAAACCTCCGGAGGGGACGATCAGATGTAGTCCGAGATGTACGGGATCTCGTGTATCAGGATCTCGTCCAGGGCCTCGATCGCCTCGTCGGAACCCTGTATCCTCTCCAGCCTGTGGAGCTGCGTGGCGGGCATGTAGCCCATGAGCAGGGTGGTGAGCGTCCCGATGGACAGCTTCACCGTGTAGTCCGGATCCATCGACGTGACCTCGGCGCGGCCGCCGTGGAAGAGCACGTTGAACGTGGCGTTGTTCCACTCGAGGAACGGGTCCACCACCTCGAACGCGAAGCACACGTCCGCCTCGTCGTCGTCGATCACGTAGTGTTCGAAGAACATCCCCACGTCGACGATGCGTCCCATCATGTACGGGCGGATCGCCTCGGTCACGTTGCCGTCCTCCAGGATGAAGGCCATCAGCTCGTTCCTGTAGGTGTTCCCGCGGACCTCGTCGATCATGGAGTAGTGTGCGCTGATGTAGTCCCAGAGGCCCTTCTGGGCCTCCATGTTCAGGTACACCATCTCCTTGATGTGCATCACGTCCTCCTTGATCAGGTAGACCATGTAGCCCATCGGGGTGTCGCCGGTGTCGTAGTAGACGGCGACCAGGGTGTCCTCCTCGTCCCACCTCCAGTACTCCTCCCAGGCGACGCTGTCCCTGAGGATGCAGCCGTGGGTGCGAAGCGCGAACCTGGCGTGGAGGTCCATGAAGCCGGGGTCGTCCCACTCAACCCTGCGGACGTATCCGGGGGCGCGGTCCTTCCTCCCGAGCCTGAAGATCTGGGTGTCCTTGACCTTGTAGGAGATCTTGTTGGAGACGATCTCCCAGCCGAACCTGCGGTACAGGGGGATCGAGTAGGGGTACAGCATCGCCAGGGACCTGCCGTCCTCGCGCATGCGCTCGAGGCTGAGCCTGAGGAGGCGCTTCATGATGCCCCTGCCGGAGTACTCCGGATAGGTGGAGACGCTGGTGATGTGCCCGACGTCGTACACCGAGGAGTGGATGTTCATCCTCAGCGGGTAGACGGCTATCTGGGAGACCAGATCGTCGCCGTCCCAGCATCCGAGGACGTCGGCCCTCTCGAGGACGGGGAACTTGGACTGCTCTATGTCGTCCTCCCTCCACCCGGCGCGCATGAGGTCCGCCTCGGTGACCTGGAAGGCGTAGCGCAGGAGCGCGTTGTACTCGTCCAGGTCGTCCGTGGTAAGGCTGCGTATCGCGAGGTCCTCGTTCATCCGATCTCCATCCTGTCCGTCACCAGTGGCGCTCAACCGATAAAAAGACTCCGCGGGGCGTTTCGGAGGAATCATCCCCGTTTCCGCGCATCGTTTCGGAGCATCCCCGCGTCCCTTTGAAGTACATCGCGGGAATCGTGCGACCGTCCCGCACGGGGTGACCGTGAGAAATGCCGTCGGAGAGGACGGCTGGCCTGGCGCAGCGGAATACACAACGAACAAGACCGCGCCCTGCCTATTCGGGCATCCCGGTGATGAGAGAGTGAAGCGGGGCCGGGCGGGTCGTAAGGCCCGCCCGCAACCCCGTCGACGGTTGATTCATGGACCGGATCTGAGAATGATGAGGGTAGGCAGAGGCTCACGGATGCACTATCTGAGTACCTGACCGTGAGCTTACCTGGGTCGGCATTGGATTGTACTTCAGATATATAAATCAGTATTATCTGTTTGCAACCATGGTAGGATCCAGCCCGTGCGACGTCCATAGACGCCAGTGCGTGAGACATGGATTCAGAAGTCGTCCGTACAAATCAGGTTGTACGGGGCATACGCTAGGACGGATGAGTATGAAAATGGTCCCCACCCCCTGATTTGAACAGGGGACCTGCTGATTTCAGCGGCTGTAT
>JAUNYA010000065.1 GCA_030539565.1 Thermoplasmata archaeon
CGGTCATCGTCGGACTCAAGGGCAAGGGCTGCTGGGCCGTCGACGCCCTGTGCACACTCGTCAAGGAGTGAGTCCAAACCTTTCAGGGGAGGCCCCCGGGCCTCCCCATCCTTTTATACGGCACCGCCGATTGACGGCGGATGACATCCGAGCTCGTTTTCGTCGGACTGGGTCTGAGCGGCACAGACGGCATGACCGTGAAGGCGCTGAACGCGCTGAGGGAGTGCGACAAGATCTACGCCGAGTTCTACACCTCCGTCCTCATCGGCACCAAGCCCGAGGACCTGGAGCAGGCGATCGGCAAGAAGATCCACATACTGTACCGCGCGCAGGTCGAGGAGTGCGACGACATCATCGCCGACGCCAGGACCATGAGGGTCGGCTTCATCACCGCCGGGGACACCATGTCCGCGACGACGCACGTGGACCTGAGGATCCAGGCTGCCGAGGAGGGCATCCCCGTGAGGGTGTTCCACGGAATCTCCATTTTCTCCGCCTGCCCCACGTCCCTGGGCCTGCAGCACTACAAGTTCGGCAGGACAGTGACGCTGCCGTTCATGGAGGACAACTACCACCCCAAGTCCCCCTACGACCACATCATGGAGAACAAGAGGCGCGGCCTCCACACGATGATCCTGCTGGACATCCGCGCCGACGAGCTCAGGTACATGACCGCCCACCAGGCCATCGAGTGGCTCATGGCCGGGGAGAAGGAGTGGGGCGAAGGCCTCATCGACGACAGGACCCTCCTGTGCGTCGCCTCGCACGTCGGTTCGCCGGACGAGAAGGTCTTCGCCGGGTACCCGCAGGACCTGCTCAAGATGGATCTGGGAGAGCCCCTGCATACCCTGGTTCTGCCCGGAAACCTCCATTTCATGGAGGCCTTCGCACTCGTGAGGTTCGCCGGCGCGCCCGACGAGATCATCGAGGAGGAGTGAGCCTCCCGCCGCTCCCCCGGGGCCCTCCCGGGGGATGCTGGCTTAATATAGTCCATCCGCCTCCCACGGCGGGAATTTCTGTCCAACCGCACTCTCTACTCTAACTAAGCCAGACCGCCTGGATATATACCGCAGGGGGGTAGGAAGATTCATCCAACCATTAAATACGATGAACTTGGATACTACGTCCAACGGGCATTATACCCGGGTGGTTCGCATGGACACAAAGCAAAAGCAGATCGCCGCAGTCGCGGTCGTCGTCATTATCATCATCGCCGCTGTGGCGGTGTATTTCGCGACGAAGGACAAGGACAACGGCGGCGACGACGAGGGAAGCACCGTCACCTTCCTTATCCAGGACAACTACGGTGTCTATTTCTGGGTCGAGGGACAGGGAGAGACGGTTTACGACGCTTTCAAGGACGCTGTATCAGACTACAGCATGCCCTTCGAGGCCTCTACCGACAGTTCTGGGGTAGAGACTGGCATTCAGTCCCTGTTCGGTCTCGCTATGACCGAGACCTCGTCTGGATGGCTCTGGTGGACACAGTATTCCTACACCGATGGGGCATGGAGCACCAACTACTCTTACATGACCGGACTCGCGGCAAGCGAGAACCCCTACGTAGCTGTCGTCTATGGAGACGGCACGGTCACGCCCACTGTCACCCCCTCGGATGCCGAGGTCTGGGATAAGGATACAGACGGAATCGTGTTTACCGTTCAGTCTCCCTCTGGTATGTACTTCAAGATTAACGGCAACGGATCCGATGCCATGTCCGCATGGGAGGTTGCCTATGTTAACTACAACATAGACAGCGAGGCTGAGGAAGTGAGTGGCGGTGCATGGATCACGTCCATCTTTACACTCGATACACCCAGCGATTACTCTTCCTATTGGGCAGTATATGTCGTTGAGAACGGTACTTGGACATATGCCACGTCTTATCTGACGGGAATGACGCCCTCGGAATACTCGAGCATTCTCCTCGTATACACTGTGAACGGAGAGACTCCCGAGCTGCCTCCGGTGGCCTGAAACCGAAGGTGGACGGATGCAGGGCGGACAGGTCAAGACCGTCGTGTCGGTCGCGATACTGCTGGTGGGCCTGGTCCTGACCGTCATCACGGTCAGCTCCGCATCCTCCACCGATTCCTCTTCCGGGATCATAATCGACTTCGGGGACTACGAGGTCTCCTACTCGGCTCAGGATGAGAGCCTGAGTCCCATCGACGCCCTGGAGAACGCCTGCGGGGCGCTCGGCTACGAGCTGCAGACATCCGGGAGCGATGTCCTGTCCATAGACGGCAGGTCGAACACGTCCGAGAAGACGTGGTCGCTCTATGTCGTCGAGAGCGGCTCGACGGAATGGACGTCCCTATCGAGCGCGACGTCCGTCAAACTATCCGATTACACGGCCGTCTGCTACGGCTACTGCGGCGCGGACGACGAGCCCGCCCCCGCCGTGGACGAGACCGGCTACTCCATCTACGGCCACGACGCCCCCTCGAGGATCGTCTCCCTCGCGCCTTCGTGCACGGAGACCATCTGCGCGGTGGGCGGCCTGGACAGCATCGTGGCCACCGACCAGTACAGCGACTACCCCTCGGAGGTCCCCGAGCGCCAGAGCAGCGGGGAGATCGCCATAGTCGGAGGGTTCACCAACCCCAGCTACGAGAAGGTCCTCCAGCAGAGCCCGGATCTCGTGGTCTGCATCAGCACGCAGAACGCGCACCTGCAGATGGCCGAGAAGCTCAGGGCCGTGGGGATACGCGTGCTGGTCCTGGACGGGGGCGAGTCCATCGACGCCGTCCTCGACAACATTTACATGACCGGCGTGGTGCTGGAGAACGCGGAGGGCGCGGCCGAGGTCGCCGACACAATCTCCGGCCAGATCACCGAGGTCAGCAACATCGTCGATACCTACGATTTCAAGTGGGAGAAGAGGGTCATGGTGGCCCTCTCCGCGGTCCAGTCCCCATGGGTCTCCGGATCGGGGACCTACGTCTCGGACGTCATGTCCCTCATCTGCGTCTCCAACATCTACGACAGCGAGGCGGGATGGGTCCAGGTCAACGCCGAGACCATCATCAAGTACAATCCGGAGGTGATAATCGTCGTATCCTCGGACTACGAGGCAACGCAGGAGGACTACGACTCGATGCTCGCCTCCATGTCGGAGCAGTGGAAGGGCACGGACGCCTACAAGAACGGCAACATCTACCTCTTCACGGGCGAGGCGGCCGACTGCGCGTCCCGCGCCGGACCGAGGGTGGCCGAGCTCACGGAGCTCCTCGCCAGGGCCATCCACGGGGAGGCCTTCTCCGACGGCGTGGTCCTGCCCAAGTACGTGGGCGACGACTACACCGACTACCTGACCATCGCCAGGAGTGTTTCCGCATGAACAGAAGAACGAGGGCGCTGGCCCTGATGCTCGCAGTGTTCGCCGCGGCATCCCTCCTGGCCGTAAGCGCCCAGCCCGCGGAAGCGTCCGACGGGACGATGCTCGTCGACTACGGCGACGGCACGACCGTCTGGACGGAAGCGGGATCGGGGACGTACTCCGAGGCGCTGGCCTCGGGTGTGAAAGCGGCCGGATCCGAGTACTCGTACTCCACGGCCATAACGATAGACGGGCTCGCGGAGCGCACCACCGGCTCCGTGACAGCGCAGTGGCGCGTGTATCTCTGGGAGGACGGCGCCTGGAACGACGTCACGTCGACCATAGATCTGGATTCTGCCTATTCCGGCGGGAGCATCGCTCTCGGATTCTATCCGGAGGGGACGGCGCCTGTGGAGACTCCCACTTACAAGTCATCATGGACCATGGTACGCGGGGACTCCGGCAACTCCGGATCCCAGACCGCCGAGCTCTCATCGGGGGACGGGACAGTCTCCTGGGCCTACAGCTACGGCAACTCCAACTACGTCGACTCGACTATCCTCATCGCCGGCCAGTACGCGTACGTCGTAGCGGGCGGAGGGTACACGGCGAGCGCCGCGGATCCGACCCTTTACTGCTACGACCGCACCACCGGCGAGGTCGCCTGGAGCTTCTCCTACGACAAGGGCGCCGGATACGAGACGGCCACGGGGGTCATCGTCGGCGATTACATCTACCTCCCGGCGACCAACGGGACCCTCTACAGGATCCCGCTGTCCGGGCCCGGGGACGACAACGCGAACGTCCAGTCCCTGGCCATATCCAAGACCAGCGACCACGACCTCACCGGCACCCTGTATTCCACCGGGCCCGCCAGCCTGGTCTACGATTCTGGCGTCCTCTACTTCGGGACGTCCAACGGCTACGTCTACTGCGTGGACCTGGACCTCAATGTCGTCTGGCAGACCGCCGTGGGCGGCTGCGTCTACTACAACAGCCCCACCGTGTACGGGGAGCACGTCCTCATCGGGGCCCTGGACGGGACCCTCTACGCCTTCGACAGGTACACCGGGAGCATCACCGACAGCGAGGTCGTGTACACTACGACCGTCACGGTCGGAGGGACCGAGAGGACCTACGGCGGCGCCAACGTCGCGGTCGCCGTCGGGGACATCCTGATGGTGTCGTTCTCGGACGGCAGGGGGATGAACTCCACAACCGGCGGAGTCGCCGGGTACACGCTGTCCGGCGGGACCTTCACGGAGGTCTTCAAGAACCAGTACGGGCTCACGAGCACGTACATCACGCCCGTGGTCACGGACGGTTTCTCAGGCGTCTACTGCGCCTACAGTACCAGCGTCATACGCGTGTCCACGGCCGGAGTGGTCGAGACCATGACCGAGGTGTCGGGAACCATCAAGTCCCCGATCACCCTGGTGAACGGGACCACCCTCTACGTGGCCGAGTACGACCGTGGGGGCTACATCTACGCGATTGGCCTGGACGGAAGCATCCTCGGCTCCATATCGCAGCCCGATGACGTCTCCCAGTACTGCATGGGGCCTGTCGTCGTCATCGACGGCATGGTGTTCCTCGGGACGGACGGCGGAGCCTTCGGGTACACCGGGAGCCTCCTGAACGGCGTCGTGCCGGGACAGGAGACGGGATCCGGCATCAGCGGATGGCTTGTCGCCGGCGCGATCCTGCTGATCCTCATCATCGCGTTCATCGCGTACGTCATCCACATCAAGCGCACCTCGGACATGCCCGTTATCGCGTACATCCGCGTGAAGCTCAGGGAGAGCAGCGGGTTCAACAACGAGCGCACGTCCAAGGTCAAGAAGAACAAGCGCCGTCTCGCACTCGTTCTGATCATCGGCCTGATCCTCGCGGCGATCATCTTCGTGGTCAGCCTCGCGGTCGGCCCCTCGGAGACCTACGGGTTCACCGAGACCATATCCATCCTGATATCGTCGATACAGAAGACGTTCAGCGGGGAGTCGCTGAACTACGACGAGATCATAGTGTTCGACTCGCGCTGCTCCCGTGCGGTCGCGGCGTTCGCGGTGGGAATCGGGCTGTCCATAGCCGGTTCCGTCTACCAGGCCATCATCAGGAACCCGATGGTGGACCCCTACATCATGGGAGTCTCCGCGGGAGCCGGAGTCGCGGCCGTGGCGACCATCGCCTTCGACTTCACGTTCTTCGGGTTGCTCAGCGACACCACCTTCGCAACACCGATCGTCGCCATGATCGGCGGCGTCGTCGCGTTCGGGTGCACCATGCTGCTGGCTGAGAAGGCCGGCGGGTCGTCGCTCAACTACGTCCTGGCAGGAGTCATCGTCGGACTGGTGTTCTCCGCGCTCCAGACGCTCATGCTGAGCATGGCCGGCGACAAGCTCAACGACGCCATGTCCTGGCTGTTCGGCTCGTTCGCCAACATCTCCTGGACCGAGGCGATCCTCGTCACGATCCCGGCCATCGCCATGTCGCTGGTCCCGCTTGTGTGGGCCAAGGAGTTCAACCTCGTCCTCCTGGGCGAGGACCAGGCCAGGCAGATGGGACTGGATGTAAAGAGGTTCAACAGGTGGATGCTCATCCTCGCGTCTGTGCTCGCGTCGGTGTGCGTCGCGTTCGTCGGTATCATCGGGTTCGTCGGACTCGTCGTGCCCCACCTGTGCCGCATGATCCTGGGAGGCGACCACCGCCTGGTGATGCCAGCCTCCATCGTCGTCGGAGGGGCGCTCATGATGGCCGCGGACCTGTTCTCGAAGATGGTCATGGTGCCGCTGGAGCTGCCGGTCGGTGCCATCACGACGGTCATCGGCGCTCCGGTGTTCGCGTATCTTCTCATCAAGAAGGGGAGGATGTACGATGGATGAGACGATCAGACCCAACAACCTCTGCCAGGAGGGCGAGGAGCCCCTGCTGGAGCTGAGGAACCTCCACAAGTACTACAGCGACGGCTACCACGCGGTCCGCGGCGTGTCGTACTCGATCCCTCCCGGGAAGCTGGTCGGGCTCATCGGGCCCAACGGCTGCGGGAAGTCGACCATGATGAAGTGCATCAACAGGATGCACGACCCCTCGTCCGGGGAGATCTTGGTGGACGGAGAGTCCGTCCTGAACAAGCCTCCCCAGGACATCGCGAAGATCATCGCCACCGTCCCCGCGGAGCTGCGCAACAGCTTCGGCCTGACGGTGTTCGAGACCGTCATGCTCGGCCGCTACCCCTACCTCAAGAACGTGTGGTGGGAGACCGAGGACGACGAGTCCGTGGTCGAGGACGCCCTGGAGAAGTTCGGTGTGCTCCACCTGCAGGACAGGCAGCTGAACATGCTCTCGTCCGGTGAGATGCAGAGGGTGCTCATCGCCAAGGCCTACGTGCAGGAGCCCAGGCTCATGCTCGTGGACGAGCCGACATCCCACCTGGACATGAAGTACAAGCTGGACGTGATGGAGTATCTCAACGCCATGGTGAAGAAGGACATGACCGTCCTCGTCGCCGAGCACGACATCTCGCTGATGGCGAGGTACTGCGACATGTGCATCATCATGAAGAAGGGCGAGATCAAGGGCATAGGGAAGCCCAAGGAGGTCATCACCCCCCAGCTCATCCGCGAGGTCTACGAGGTCGACGCGTCCGTTGGGTTCGACGACGAGGGCGAGCTGTTCGTCCTGCCGAAGAGGTTCCAGAGCGACCACGGCACACTTTAAATCGGACCGGCAAATCCGGTGTACCATGGTGAAATGCGTCAGGGTGCCCAAGCGCGAGGGTGAGCCCGTAAGGGCCCGCCTCCTGGACGAGGGTCTCCTGGACGT
>JAUNYA010000066.1 GCA_030539565.1 Thermoplasmata archaeon
CGTCCCTCTTGGACGGGGGCTCGCCGTAGGGGTTGTGGAACTCGCGGACCTTCTCCGCCATTCCCTTGTGGGCGGAGAGGGGGCCGACGCCGTTCTGGACGAACCAGGCCCTCATGTCCTCCCAGAAGTCGACCAGGTGGATCTTGGCGTGGCAGACGACCTCGCAGTTCCCGCAGCCGGTGCACTTGTACATGGCGTCGATGAAGTCGGGGTTCAGGGAGACCTCCCTTCCGAGGAGTCCGTCGAGGGCTCCGGAGCCGGCCTTGTCCAGCTGGTTGACGTAGTAGATCTTCCCCCTCGGGGTGACGGACTCCCAGGGGGTCTGGTTGTGCGCCTCGCACACATCGATGCAGTAGCCGCACTGAAGGCAGGCTGTGAGAACTTTCTGGACGCGGGGGAGTTTGATGAACTCCGGCATTTTGACTTTTACCTCTACCACGAACATTCCTCCGTGTGGGCGGTTCCGACGCCGCCCTCTTCTGCCACTGTCGAGAATCCGTTCCTATTTAACCGTTCACGGTTGGAGGGGCGGGAACGGGGCGTCGTGGGTCTGAAAAAATGAGACGGAATGAGATTATACAACCTATGCGATTCCCTGTTCATGGAAGCCCCGGGGCTGTACGACGACTGGACCGGAAACGTGGTCAACGGCATCGACGTGAGGTCGCTGGACATCGGCGCCGTGCGCGCGGCGAGGGCGGCCTACCGCGAGAGGTTCCCGGACCGCTCCGAGGAGAGCCAGGGCTGGGACGACGCCACGTTCCTGTCCAGGGCCGGGGTGTTCAAGCGCGGGAAGCCCACCGTGGCCGCCGTGATCCTCCTCGGGAAGCAGGACGCGGGGGTGCTCCCGCCGTCCGTCTGCATCCGCTGGAGGCTGCTGGATCCCGACGGCACATTGCAGGACTCCCGCACGTTCCAGGGCCCGATGCTCCTCGCATCGTCCCAGGCCGTGTCGATGGTGAGGAACTGGACCTGCCAGATCGGCACCGGGGACGAGAGGAGGCAGGTCAGCGCCTACAGGAACTCGTCGCTCCTCGAGGCTGTGAGGAACGCCATCGCCCATCAGGACTACTCCCTCGGGGGGACGGTCGATATCGTCGAGAGGGAGTCGGAGTCCGTGACCGTCGTGAGCAGGGGATCGTTCCCGCAGAGGTCCCCGGAGTCGTTCATCACCGGCCCGATCCAGGCCAAGCCTCCTAGGAACGCGTTCCTCGTGTCGGCCATGGCGGGACTCGGGATCGTCCCCGCCTCGGGGACGGGGATCCGCTCGATGTACGTGTCGCAGGCGTCCCGCAGGTTCCCGATGCCGGACTTCGACATATCGGACGACAGGGTCGCCGTCCGCTTCCCGGGCATCCGCGCCGGGGCGTACGCGAGGGTGCTCGACGTCCGCGGGGACGTCGACCTGAGGACCATGATGGACCTGGACAGGCTGGCGAAGCTCAGATATGTGCCAGACAGGCGCGTGCGCTCGCTCGCGCGCAGAGGACTCGTCGAGATAATGGACGGCGTCCCGTGCATCGCGTCCGGAGCCGGGCAGGAGGTCCTCTCCGCGTTCGTCACAGGCTCCGAGGAGGACGCCGTGCTCTCGCTTATCGACAGGAACGGCTCGGTCACCAGGGGAGACGTGGCGGACATCCTCGCCGCGAGGGACTCCAAGGAGCTGAGCCCGGAGCAGGTCAGGGTGAAGGCCACGAACCTGCTGCAGTCCATGCGGAAGAGAGGTCTCGTGGAGAAGGCGGACGGCAGCACCCGCTCCGCGAGGTACGTCCGGGCCGGTCCCGGGATGCGACGTGTTCCGCGTTCCTTCGAGCGAGTCGGTTTTAAGTACAACCTGCGTCTGCGGCCCCGTGAACCCGAGCGTCATGAAAGGAGGTGTCCTCGCCGTCGCAGCGATGCTGATAGCGGTATGCATCTCCTTCGCCAGCCCCTCTCTCGCGGGGCAGGATTCGGACGATTCGGACACAGTCATCGTCGTGTCGGGCGCCTCGGATGGGGCGACGACATACAGGGATGTGGCCATGGACTTCGCCAGGGCCGCAGCCGTGGCGGATTTCTACCACTCCCAGGAGAAGAAGGTCGTCATAGTGGATTCGCTTGATGATCTGGACAGGCTCCGCACCGAGGGTCCGTCCGATGAGAGGGAGGGGCCGGGCGGCCCCGAGGCCAGCCCTGCCGAGCCGACCGGCCAAGTGACACGGCCGGAGGCGGAGGCGAGGGAGGAGGCCGAGGGGGAAGAGAGGACCGGATCGGGGGAGGAGGCGGCAGACGGGAACGCCGACGCCACCGATACCGATGGGGGGTCCTCAGCAAGGAACGGCGCAGAGGTCGTGTACGCAGAGTACAGCCAGATCTCCGTGGACACGGACATGGTCGACATCATGGTCGACTACCTGGTGTCCAGCGGTTCCAGCCTTGACGATGCGGCGGACGTCCTGTCCGACGCCGTGAGGGAGTGGAGGCAGCTCTCCGGTATGATATTCTGCGAGTTCGGGGGACAGAGCGTCCCCGGGCTCTCGGACCGGAGGGACGGCCAGGAAGACTCCGATGACGACGATGAGTGCGACGCCGACCCGGTGCAGGTCACCGAGGACGACGGAAGCGAAACCCCTTCGGAAACGTGCCCGGAGCATGATTCTGCGAGCTCCGGCGGAGATGAGTGCCCTGTTGTCGCCTGGTCGGCGGTCCGTTTCGCGGCTTGCGCGACGTCGGATGGCGACGCATCGGTTTTCTGATTGGTCAGAGCACGCTCCGTTCAGCACATCGGTCGCCGGACGCGGGCGCGCCCTGCCGAGGTGATTGAGATGAAGAATGCGATGGCAATATTCGCCGTCGCCGTGATGCTCGCCGTCGTCCTTGCGCCGGCGTCCCTCGCGGAGGCGGCAGACGATGAGGTCGGGATAGTCCTCAGCGACAGCGGGGTCACCGTGGACGGCGCGACCGCCTCCACGGACTCCTCTTCGGCCGTGTACGTCGGAGCGGAGATAGTGTACTACGAGAGCGGAACGGATTCGAGCTACGGGGAGGGGACGGAGGCGGACATGCACGACGCGTCCGAGGCGGCCCTCCACACCGTGGTGACCATAACGGCGGCGGGGACCTACAGGATCTCCGGGACCCTGTCCTACGGGCAGATCGCCGTTGACGTGGGGACCGACGAGACGGACGTCGTGACCCTGATCCTGGACGGAGTGGACATAACATGCACGGTGGCGCCGGCCATAATCTTCTACAGCGTGTGGGAGTCCGGCGATGCGAGCACCGCGACCACCGATATCCCCGACGAGGCCGGGGCGAACATCGTGATCGCGGACGACAGCGTCAACAACGTGAGCGGTTCGTACGTCGCCAGGATCTACAAGGAGGGCACAACCTCGAAGCTCCACAAGTACGACGGGGCGGTCTACTCCAAGATGTCGATGATCGTGTCCGGGGGGACCAAGGGCAACGGCGTGCTGAACATAACCGCCGAGAACGAGGGGCTGGACAGCGAGCTGCACCTGACCATCAACGGCGGGATCATAACGATCGCGGCGCAGAACGACGGTATCAACACCAACGAGGACTACATCTCGGTCACCGAGATCAACGGCGGCACCCTGTACGTCGTCGGCGGCCTGGGGGACGAGGGGGACGGCATCGACTCCAACGGGTACATCGTGATCAACGGGGGCACCGTGTACGCGACCGCGAAGACCGACCTGGGCGACGGCGGGATCGACGCCGACATGGACATCATCATCAACGGCGGCACCGTGGTGGCCATCGGAGGGAGGAACGACAGCGTCTCCACATCGTCGACGCAGGCGTACATGGAGCTCTCGTACGCGAGCATCCAGGCGGCCGGCACGATGGTGTGCCTGACGGACGCCTCGGGCAACGTCGTGATCGCGTTCGCGGCCGACAGGACCTACCAGAGCGTGACCATCAGCACGGCGGACCTGAACCTCGGCACAACGTACCACCTGTACTCCGGCGGCACCTGCACCGGGACGCTGGCATACGGGATCTACTCCGGCGGATCGTACTCCGGAGGCACCCAGATGCAGTACACCGGGAACTCGTCCGCCATGGGCGGGGGATCGGCATTCCCCGGCATGGACGGGTCGATGATGCCCGGCGGCACGACCGTGCCGGGCGGTACGACGGCTCCCACGACACCCGGTTCCACGACGACGCCTGACCAGACGACGGTCCCCACCGCGCCGGACGGCACGACGACCGTCCCCGGATCGACGACAACGACCTCGTCCACCGGAAGCGTCGAGTTCACTCTGACGGAGTCCGTCAAGACGTTCTCGGGGGTGTCCGCCACGTCGACGACCTCGAAGACGTCGGTGACGATCGACGTCGAGTACTCGACGGACGACGGCATAACCGTGACGTCGATCACGGTCACGGCCGGAAGCACGGCCCTCGACATCTCGGACATCCTCCAGGTCACGGTCCAGGACGATCCCGCCGAGTCGTACTATGCGACGGCGTCCGCGGGCGACCTCGACGCGGTCAACGCGATCATGCCGACCGACGCGGGCACGTACACGATCACGGTGGCGGTCTCCGATTCCGACGACTCGTACACCGGTGTCTATCAGGCGACGATCACCATCGCCGAGGACGGGACGGTCACGGTGGGGGACGAGTACTCCACGGACTCGACGGACCCCGTGGAGACCACCTCCGGGGATTCCGGATCGGGATCCGATTCCGACCTGCTGACCTACGTCGCGGTCGCCGTCGTAGCGGCCGCTCTGGCCGCTGTCGTCACGTACGCGATCGTCAGGAGGAGGCCTTGAATGAAACGAGGGCGGGGAGACCCGCCCTCCCCTTCGACCAGCGGATGAACGCCTGTTCAGACCGATCGGAGGTCCAGAATCTCCGTCTTAGCGCAGGGGGTCTTGACGTGGAACGCCAGTCCGATGATCACGACCTTGCCGTGCATCCCCATATAGTACTTGCGGCTGTGTATCTGCGCGATCGCGTCCTCCGCGGATGCCTCCAGATCACATTCCGAGCGCTCGTCCTTAAACTCCATGATAACGGGGACGCCTCCTGGGAAGTCTGGCTTCAGGATGAGGTCTGCCCTGCCGTTGCCCGCCTCCAGCTCTTGATTCACCGTGTATCCGCCGAGCATCCCATGCAACAGGGCAAGAACGATGTTCTCGTAGGAGGACTCGTCCTTTAGCACGAAGTAGCTGGAATTGGTCAAGATGTCCGCGAGCATTGAGGTCATCACGGCTGCATCGCCGTCGAGCACCGCGCGTGCGAATGTGGCGGATCTCTCCCCAGAGATACGGATTTTCTTCCCGAGCAGTTTCTCGACTGATCTTATGACCTCACTGTTGGGGATGGCCAGAGTGTACCCGCCGCCCTCGCGTGGGATTGCGTTGAGATAACCAGTCATCGCCATGAGAGAGTATAGCTCCTCCCGTCCGGAACCATCCAAGTCATCGTATGTGAGGGATGCCTGGATGTGATCGACGATGACCTCTTTCCCGTTCACGAGATTGGCTCTCTCCCCTAGGGTGTCGAGGTCGACGCGGTCCACCAACCACTCCACGGCGAGGTTGTTCGTGTTGTCGATCCAGTAGTCCTCCGGCTTGAACCCGTTGCTCACGTAGCTCATGACGCTGAAGGGGTTGTATACCTCCGCATTCCCGAAGCGGTACCCGTCGTACCATTCCCTGACCTCGTCGAAGCGGTCGTCCTTCCCATAATAGTTCAGAATCTTCCTGACCTCCGATTCTGTGAATCCGAACCTCTCCTCCGACATCTCGGAGAATATGTTGTTCACTGTCAGGTTGTTGACATCCGAGAACATCTGAGCCTTGGCGATCTGCATGACGCCGGTAACGTATCCCATCCGGAGACTGTCGTTGTTCTTGAGGGTGGATGACATAAATTCCCCGAGGAATCCGATGATGCGTTTCTGCACCTCTCTGTCGTCCATGGATCTGGTCACGGCGCTGTCGTATTCGTCGATAAGTACGACGGCCTTGACCCCGTGGTGGATCTCGAGGAATTTGCACAGCTTGAGGATGCAGGTCTGCATGAACCCCTCCCTGGCCCTGACAGAGAGGATATCGCGGATCAGGTCCTTGTCCGAGTCCAGGAGCTTCTCCGAGTCCAGGAGGTATGCGAAATTCCTGAACGTGTCCTGCAGTGTGCTGGCCATCTTGTCCAGGAAGAAGCTGTATTCGGAGCCACTCGTGTACAGCGACTTCAGATTGATGCGGATGACGGGGTATGCGTTCTTATGCACATCACATTCGGGATGATCCGAGATGAGGAGGCCGTCAAACCACGTGTTGCCTCTGTATTCGCGGTTGAAGAACGCATCCAGCATGGATATGTTGGTGGATTTGCCGAATCTGCGGGGACGGGTGTACAGGTAGACGCCTTCTGCGTTGTGGTCCAGCAGATCCTTCACGAGGAGTGTTTTGTCGACGTAGTAGTATCTCCCCTCGATTAGGCGCATGAATGACAGTCCGTTTGTGTCCACCTGTTTCCTCGCGTCCATGCTAGGACATCGCGAACAACATATTAGACTTGTTTCATAGCAATGTCCGCTGTGCGGATATTTCTGCAGAAGGATTATGGTGGGCCCGGCCGGATTTGAACCGACGGCCATCTGGTTATGAGCCAGACGC
>JAUNYA010000007.1 GCA_030539565.1 Thermoplasmata archaeon
GCCAGTTGGCTCCCTCCCAGATGCACGTCACGGAATCCAGGTGGGGATCCTCGGAGGGCACATCGACGGAGAGCTCGATCATGAGTCCGTTCCAGTAATTGGATATGTGATACACCACGGTGAGGTGGTCCACGTAGTCCACGCCGATGACGGTCGAGCAGTGCTCGAACGAGAGGTTGTCGTGGATGTACGCGCAGATCTCGCGGACCTTCTCCTTGGGGGCCTTGGCGTAGACCCTGCGGGCCTCAGTGCCAGTGACCTCGACCTCGGGGAACTTCTCGGTGAGGAGGGTCTTGACCTCGTCCTCGGTGGGCTTCTGATAGACTGCGTTGGTGTCCATCCTCAGTCCTCCAGGAAGGCTCCGCGCTTGAAGTAGTTCTCAATCTTCTTCTGCAGGAGCATGAATCCGTCGATCATCGCGTCGGGACGCGCAGGGCAGCCGGGGATGTAGACGTCCACGGGGACGATCTGGTCCAGGCCCTGAACCGTGTTGTAGGAGTCGTACCAGGGTCCGCCGGAGATGGCGCACTCGCCCATGGCCACGACCCACTTGGGGTTGGGGATCTGCTCGTACAGACGCCTGAGGTCGGGACGGATCTTCTTGGAGATCCACCCGTTGACGAGCAGGATATCGGTCTGCCTGGGCGAGGAACGGTAGATCATTCCGTAACGCTCGGCATCGTACCTGGGGGCGGACGCGGCCGCCATCTCCAGGGCGCAGCATGCGAGTCCCCAGTGGAGGGGGTGCATGGAGTTCTTCATGGCCCAGGACCAGATGGGTCCGGTGAGCTCATCGATGGTCTTCTTGGTACCCGAGCTCAGAAGGTCATTGATCATGGCATCGGACCATGACATGAACTCGTCGGCACTCATGGCCACAGCATGGGGGTAGAGGCTCATATCCATACGTCTTCCTCCTTTTTCAGCGAGTAGCAGACCCCAAGAATCAGAATGGCGAAGAAGACGATCATCATGACCTGGGCGGTAATCGACAATCCTGAGAAAGCGACTGCCCAGATCAGGAGGAAGGTCGCAACCAGGTCGAATACTACGAAAATCAGAGCGAAAGTGTAGTACTGGAACCTGAACTGGACCTGTGCCTCTCCGATGGGTTCTGAACCGCACTCGTAGGTGGCTTCCATCCACTGAGTGGGTTTCTTGGGCCGGATAAACCTCGATGCCCACCATGCCAACGGTGCGAAGCCGAGGGCGATGACCGCGACTATCGCCAATGGCATGTAAAATGCTACTAGAGACATTGGACGCGCGCACGTTGTGGTAGTATAAAATAAGTTAGGAACCCAGCAGGGGTATTATTTAAAATAGATACCTCGATTCCACGGCATCTGTGGGAGCACTGCATCAGGCTTTTTGAACAGTTCGGCGATACGTCTGGTATGACAGCTCGCATCGGATTCATCGGCGCCGGGAAAATGGCCGAGGCCCTCATCGAGGGGCTGATCTCGAAACAGGTGTTCTCGAAGGACGAAATCATCGCCTGCGCCCCCAGCGAGGGGACCAGGAAGCATATGTCCGAGGCCCACGGCATCGCCATGTACCAGACCGCCGCGGAGGTCACCTCGAGGGCGGATATGGTCGTCCTCGCCGTGAAGCCGAAGCAGGTCGAGGGCGTCTTCGTCGGGGAAGGTACGGAAGTCAAGCCCGGAGCCATCGTCCTGAGCGTCGTCGCCGGACTCTCCATAGAGAAGCTGAAATCATATGTGCCAGACGCGAAAATAGTGAGGGTCATGCCCAACCACTGCGTGGCCGTCCTCGAGGGCGCCATGGGGTACGCGACGGACGGCACTCTCGCCGATTCCGAGAAGGCGCAGGTCGCCTCCGTGTTCGAGGCCGTCGGCCTCGCCGTGGAGATCTCCGAGGAACAGATGGACGTCATCACCGGACTCGCCGGCAGCTCGCCCGCATTCCTCTACATGGTCATCGACGCCATGGCGGACGCGGGGGTGCTCAACGGATTGCCGAGGAAGGACGCCATCAGGCTCGCGGCACAGTCGATGCTCGGATCCGCGAAGATGGTGCTCGAGAGCGGGAAGCACCCGGACGTCCTGAGGGACGAGGTCTGCTCGCCCGCGGGGACGACCATCGAGGGTGTCCGCGCCGCCGAGGACATGGGGCTCCGCCCCGCGATGATCGCCGCGGTAGACGCGGCGGTCGCCAAATCGAAGAGCATGAGCAAGTGAGGCTCAGTGCCTGAAGAATGACTTGGCGAGGCCGAGCGCCACGCGGGGGCCGTTGGACCAGATGGATCCGGCGTCCCAGTCCAGGTCCTTCTTGTTGGCGATGGTCGAGTTCATCATCCTGGTGCCCTCGTCCTTCGTCTCCCAGAGCCTGGCCTCGCGCTCCTCCGGGTCGGCGATGAGCATTATCTCGTCGATCCGGTGCATGAGATCCCTGGCGGTCTCGGTCCTCTCGATGCGCTGCCGATACACGTCGTCGGAGATGCGCCCGGCGCCGTGCTCGCACGCGGCGAGCTCGAGAGCGGCGTCGTACGATATCTCGGCGACGTCGTCCCTGGACATCCACTTGGTCTCGTAGGAGAGCACATGCTTCCACGAGGGGTTGTCCAGGAGTCTCCTGTGCTCCTCCAGGGTCCTCGCCCTCAGCGTGTACCCCCACTCTTCCGGGTTCTCGAATATCCTGCTCCCGGGATCGACGAAGGGCGCGAACGGGGCGTTGTAGATGAACAGGCCGTCGTCCCGCTTGACGGACGCCCACAGCTTCTTCGCGGCCCTGGCGCTGTCCAAGGCGGACTCGCGGTCCTGGAACGGGAGCCCGTTCATGTAGAACAGGTCGAACCTGCTGCAGCCGCAGTCGAATGCTGACGGGATCGTCCTCTCGATGGCCTCGTTGGTGTAGCCCTTGCCGAGGGCGGAGCGCACCTTCTCGTCGTGCGAGTCCGGGGAGAACTCTATGGACCAGCCTCCCTCCAGGGAGCGGTCGATCTGCGTGAAGTAGTCGGGTCCCGCGCCGTTGAACAGCTCCACGACCACGTGGTTCTTGATGCGCCTCTCGCGGCACTCCTTCAGGAACCTCTCCGCGTAGGAGTTGCCGGCCTGCCTCAGGTCGCCGACAATGAATATGGGGGTGTCCAGGTAGGACTGGATGAGGTCCATGTCCTCGGCCAGCTTCTCCGGGCTCCTGAACGCCGGCTTCTTCCTGCACACGACGGTGCCGTTGGCGTAGTGGGACCCGCCGCACTCGGCGCAGTTGATCGAGCATCCGCGCACGGTGAACACCGACGTGAGCGGGAGCCTGTCCCACCCGAACCAGGGCAGAGCGCCCTTGATGTCCATGTTCCTCAGCACGTTCTTGATCATAGTGCCGTAGTCGAACCTGACTGAGTCCAGCGACTCCAGCGAGAACGTGAGGCCGTTGTCGTGGATCCCGCCGCTCTCGTCCTTCCAGACGAGGTTGGGGACCTGGGAGAGGTCGCCTCCCTTCTGGAGGGTCTCCATCAGCTTCACGGTGGGCTCCTCGGTGGTGTCCCCGCGCATGACGAGGTCCACCTCCGGGCGGCGGATCAGCTCGTCGTAGAAGTAGGACGACGTGAGTCCGCCGAACTCCACCTTGGCTTCCGGGTGGTGCCTCTTGACTACCTTGGCGAGCTCCAGCGCCCCGTGGGCGTGGGGCATCCAGTGGAGGTCTATCGCGAACACGTCCGCGTCCAGCTTCCTGATGAGCTCCTCCGCGTCGAAGGAGTCGCTCTGAAGCATCCGCACCGCGACGTTGACGATCCTGGTGCGGAACCCGGCGGCCTCCAGGTGGGAGGATATGGTCATGAACCCGACCGGGTACATCTCGAACACCGGGGACGACGGGATGACGTCGGACACCGGGCCGTAGAATATGGGCTTCTTCCTGAAGTCGTAGACGCTCGGGGCGTGTAGGAATATGATGTCCTTGTGCAGATTGCTCATCTCCCGAAGCGCCTGGTGCGGCGCTGGTACGTGCGTATCGCACGGAGGAAGTCTATGTGCCTGAACCCAGGCCAGTACACATCGGTGAAGTACAGCTCCGAGTAGGCAAGCTGCCACAGCAGGAAGTTGGACACCCTGACCTCCCCCGATGTGCGGAGGACGAGGTCTGGATCGGGCATGCCGGTGGTCGACACGTACTCGGACACCGTGTCCTCGGTGATGTCGTCGATGTCCAGCTTCCCGTCCTTTACGTCCTGGGCTATGGCGCGGGCGGCGTTGGCGATGTCCTGCCTCCCGCCGTACGCGATGGCCATGTTCAGGATGTGGTCCCTGTACTCCCCCGTCCTCTCGTAGGCATAGTCCATCGCCTTCTGGACGTTCTCCGGCAGGGCGGACCTCTCGCCGATGACCTTGATGGCCACCCTGTTCGCGTGGACGTCCTCGTCCTCGGCGAAGTCGTACAGCGACTGCTCCAGCAGCGCCATGAGGTACTCGACCTCATCGGAGTCCCTCTTGAAGTTCTCCATGGAGAACGCGTACACCGTCAGGATCTTGATGTCGAGCTCCAGGCACCAGTGGAGGACCTCCTCCAGCTTCTCGCGGCCCAGCTTGTGCCCCTCCAGGGGCGCCTCGCCGAGGACCTCCTCGGCGTAGCGGCGGTTGCCGTCCATGATGACGGCTATGTGCTGGGGCATGGGCCCCGCCCTGACCTCCTTCTCCAGCCCGGAGTCGTAGGTGGCGTAGGCCCGGTCCGTGAGCATGCCCTTGATGTCCATGTTCACTCGAAGTCCTCCGGGATCCCGGCGGACCTCTCCCCGAGATCGAAGCATCCGATGGCGGCGACGGCGCCGATGACGCCCTTCATGCCGGTGACGCTGATGATCTGGACCCCGGACTCCTCCGCCACACGGACGGCGTCCTCGGTCGTGTAGATGACCGACTTGCAGGACCAGCCGTACTCGCGCAGCGCCTCCGGGACCTCCAGGCCCTGGAACACCGTGAGCACGGCGTCGTCGGAGTAGCTCTCCCTGCGCACGAAGTCCACCGCGTACTCGATCAGCGCGGGGACCTCCTCCTCCCTCACCGCGAAGGACACGGCGGTGGAGCAGCAGTTGGTGGTCTTGTTGGGCACCTTGGGGTTCAGCTGGATGATCTTGTGCTCCAGGAACCTGCCGATCGGGCACGTGGTGCCCAGCTTGAGAGCCACGACCCATGACGCACCGGCCTCCTTGGTGTCGGTGTCGTCGATGCCGATGATCACGCGGACCATCTTCGGCGTGATGATGTCGACGTGGGCGCGGTGGGCCCCGCCGATCTTGAAGTCGTCGGGATACTCGGTGCGGATGACGTCCGGGCACTGCGGGATGCAAACGCCTATGCCCATGGTGGCGCCGGCGATGCCGTACCAGGTGGTGCGGACCTCGTCGCCCTCGACCTTCAGGGCGCTGAGGCCCTGGCCTCCGACGTCGGTCGAGACGGGGCCGAAGCTCAGCTCCCTCTCGCCGATGGCGACGTCCATGACGATCATGTCCGACTCGATGCGGATGTCCTCGATGACCCCTCCGGTGCGGCGCCTGTTGACGACGTCCCACTCCCCGGGGCCCTTGGAGACGCACTTCTCCACGATGCGCGCCTTCCCGGCCTTCTCGTCCACCAGGGTGTAGAACCCGCGGCAGAACATGGGACCGTAGCGCTCCCTGACCTCGTCGGGCCTCAGGACCTCCATCGGTTCTCCTCTCCTTCCTCGCCTTTGTCCCAGTCCTCGGGGTCGGCGATGTCCAGCGCGTCGGACGGGACGTGGCTGCACAGGAACACGGTCTTCGCCGCCCTCCCGATGTCGTAGCCCATCTCGATGCAGAGCCCGGTGTCGATCACCAGGATCTCGGGGTCGTCCATCCTGACGGATCCCGCCTTCACCGCGTCCCTGAACGTCAGGGAGAGGTGGACCATGTTCCTGTCCGTGGGCGAGAGCCCGTCCCTGAGCAGGTCGTCCGCCTCGTCGGGGTCGACGGGGTAGAACAGCTCGGGCGGGATGTCCTCGTTGTCGAGTTTCAGGTCCAGCGGGATCGTGTGGCCGTAGGTGGCGCGGATCTTCCCGCCGGCGATCTCGTAGCGGCCCTTCGGGTCCGTCTCGATCAGGGCCTCGATGTGCCTGGGCCTGAGCCAGTTCATGTAGGTGTGGCGTCCCCTGATCAGCGAGACGACCTCCTGCATGGGCACGAAGCCCTGGCTGTCCATGTCCGGGTCGAACTTCCCGTGCCTGAGCACGGCGGCGAGCGTGCGCCCGATCCTCTCGACCTCCTTGTCGGACATGATGAACTTGCCCTCGTCCCCGCAGAAGGGGCACCTCTCGGCACGGAAGTAGCCGTGCTCCTCGCATTCCCTTATCATTGTGAAACACCCGCCGCCTTCTCGGCCGCATGGACCGTGTTGGCCATGAGCATGCATATCGTCATGGGCCCGACCCCTCCGGGGACCGGTGTGATCATGGAGGCCTTCTCCTTGACCGCGTCGAAGTCCACGTCGCCCACGAGCCTGGAGCCCTTGGGGTGGGTGGGGTCCTCGATCCTGTTGGTGCCGACGTCGATGACCACGGCGCCGTCCTTCACCATGTCGGCGGTGACGAACCTCGGCCTTCCGATCGCGACCACGAGGATGTCGGCCTGCCTGGTGTACGCGGCCAGGTCCTCGGTCTTCGAGTGGACCACTGTGACCGTCGCATCGGCACCGGCGCCCCTCTGCATCATGATGGCCGCCATTGGCTTGCCGACGATGTTGCTCCTCCCCACGACCACGACGTGCTTCCCCACGGTCTCGACCCCGGACCTAATCAGCATCTGCTGGACACCCGCAGGGGTGGCGGGCATGAAGTCGGGGATGCCCGCGAGCATCCTGCCAACGTTGTAGGGGTGGAAGCAGTCGACGTCCTTCTCCGGCGCCACGGCGTTGATCACCGCGTCGGCGTCGATGTGGTGGGGCAGGGGCAGCTGCACCAGGAACCCGTGTATCTCCGGGTCCGCGTTGAGGTCCGCAATGACCGCCAGGAGCTCGTCCTGCGTCGTGGCCTCGGGCATGATGATCGTCTTGGAGCGCATGCCCAGCGCCTCGCACATCTCGCCCTTCTTGCGGACATAGACGTGGGATGCGGGGTCGTCGCCCACCAGGACCACGGCCAGGCCGGGAAGCGTCCCCGCGGCCTTCAGCGCCTCGATCCTCTGCCTCAGCTCGGCGTAGATCTCCTCCGAGACGTCCTTACCCAGAATCAGCTTGGCTGTCATGCTGCCTCCTCCAATGCACGAGCATCGCCGATTCCCTATTAAACGTGCGCGTCAGACTCCGCGCGCGTTGTCACCTCTTGCCGCGCTTCTTCACAGGAGCGGAGGTATCGCCGGAACCGACCACCCCGAACAGCCCGACCAGCTCGTCGCCGGGGATGATCCTGTCCGAGGGCTTCTCCGCGTTGGCCAGCATTGACTCCAGCTTGCGGTCGACGCTCTTGCCGATCATAGGCTCGAAATCCATGCCCCTGAGCTCGAAGAACAGCAGTGGATCGTCGTCGAACCGCTTACCTATCCCATAGAGCACGGCGGCGACATGCTTGCACATGTGCGCCCAGTCCGGGCACGAGCACCTGAAGTGTATCTCCCTCGGGCTGGGGAACAGCCCGCCCTGGGCCGTGAACACCTCGCGGACATCCTCGGGTATGTCCCCGGCCGCCAGCGCCTCCACGGTGCTGATGCGGCTGGAGCACCTTGACAGGATCTCATCCTCGCGCGCATCGTCCAGCGGGTCTATGGTCACCGAGACGTCGTAGGGCCTCGATCTGGATCCCTGGACCTTGGCCTTCGCCGTGCCCCCGGATATCCTCAGGTCGAGCACCGCGCCGTTGCGCAGGTAGGTCCTGCCGCGCCCGATCCTGTTCGAGTAGTCCGAGTACCTCTCCAGGTTGTCGTCCCATGCCTTCCCCCACCACGTGTCGGCGAGCTTCCTGCCCTCGGCGCGCACCGGCTGCCAGTCGTTGGATGCCATCGTTTCACCTCAGCGCGAACAGGTCTATGAGCTCCCTGTCGTCCATCTTCGCGATCCAGCTCTCGCCGGATCCCACCACGCTCTCCGCCAGCTCCCTCTTCTCCTCTATGAGCGCCGCAATCCTGTCCTCCACTGTGCCCTCGGAGACCATCCTGTAGACCATGACATCCCTCCTCTGGCCGATGCGGAACGCCCGGTCCGTGGCCTGGTTCTCCACGGCCGGGTTCCACCACCTGTCGAAGTGTACCACGTGGTTCGCCGCCGTGAGGTTCAGCCCCACGCCTCCTGCCTTGAGCGAGAGGACCATGTACGGCACGTACTCGGATTCCGAGTTGAAGCGCTCGACCATCGCCGTCCTGGCCTTGGCGGAGGTTCCGCCGTGAAGCACCAGGCCGCGCCTGCCGAACACCCCGGACAGGAAGTCATCCAGCGGGCCGGTCATCTCCCTGTACTGCGTGAACACCAGCATCCTCTCCCCGTTCTCCATGATCGTCTCCGCGATCTCCCTGAGGCGGACCAGCTTCCCGCTGTCCCTCTCCCTGAACTCGCCGGTTCCGACGAACAGGTCCGGGTGGTCGCAAATCTGCTTGAACTTCGTGATAGCCGCCAGGACGATGCCGCGGCGGTCCGCCCCCTCGGACGCGGTCAGCGTCTCCTCGAAGCGCCGCTGGTAGTCCGTGTAGAGGGCCGCCTGCTTCTTGGACAGCGGCACCGGCACGTCGATCTCGGTCTTCTCCGGCAGGTCGTCTATGATGCGCCTGTCGGTCTTCAGCCTGCGGAGGATGAACGGGGAGGTCATCTCGCGCAGCCTGGCGTACCCGTCCGGACGGTCGTCGAGGGCCTTCACGAACGCCTTGAACTCCGACGGCGTCCCCAGGAGGCCCGGGTCTATGAAATCGAATATGGACCAGAGGTCCGACAGGCGGTTCTCCACCGGGGTTCCGGTCATGGCCACCCTGAACCTGCCGTCCAGGGCCTTGACGGCCTTCGCCTGCTGGGAGGATGCGTTCTTGATCGCCTGGGCCTCGTCGAGTACCACGGTGTCCCACTCCGTCGCCGGGATCCACTCCCTGGTGCGGACCATCCCGTATGTCGTCAGCGTCAGATGCGCCCCCGAGTCCGTTCCCGAGCCCGTGTGGACGGTCTGCACCGTCATGTCTGGGGCGAACCTGGCCAGCTCGCGCTCCCAGTTGCCCAGCAGCGATGCGGGCACGACGAGCAGGCACCTGCCCCCGCCCGAGGCCCTCCGGGACTCGAGGAACGCTATGACCTGGACGGTCTTCCCCAGACCCATGTCGTCGGCCAGGCAGGCGCCGAATCCCAGAGAGCTCAGCTGGGAGAGCCAGCCCACGCCGCGGGCCTGGTACGGGCGGAGCGTCCCGGTGAACGATGCGGGCACATCCGCCTCCGCGGCCCCTCCCTCGCGCATAGACTGGAGCATGGACTCGAGCCAGGCGCCGTTGGACACGCGTATCGCATCGTCACCGCCTATCCCCGCGGACAGCCTGGCCGCCTCGGCGAATGTCAGGCCGCCCATCCCGCGGATCTCCTCGAACATCTCGAGGGCGCGCCTCAGACGCTCCTCGCTGACCTCGACCCATTTCCCCTTGAAGAACGCCAGACCGTTGCCCAGGGACAGCAGCTCCCTCAGCTCGTCCTCGGTCAGCGGCTCGCCGTCCAGCGAGGCGACGGGCTCCGCCTCGAGGAGCGCCTCGGCCCCGAACTTCTTCGGTCCGTTCGCGCCGACCTGCGCCTCCACGGACACCCTCCCCCTGGATCCGCGCCTCCACCAGTTGGGGATGCGGCAAATGATGCCCGAATCCTCGTACATGGGCACCTCCTTCAGGAACTGGTACGCCTCGTCCGGGGTCAGGCGGAGCGCGTGGAACAGCTCCCCGGACTCCATCAGCGACGAGATGAGCGTGCTGCCCTCGGCGGCCGTGGTCAGATCGGACAGGAGCGAGAGCATCCTGCGGGTGTCCCCGCGGTACTGCCTCAGGGCATGCTCCAGCGGACGGTGCTCCAGCTTCCCCTCGTCGTCGGACGAGTACGTGGCTATGAACGCGAAGCAGTCGTGGGCGCGGTCCTCGACCAGATGGAAGAATATCCTCCCCGGGACGCGCATGTCGCTGTTCTTCCCCGCGAAGTACAGCTCCACCGTGCCGTCGAAGGCCGCGACCTCCCCGCGGTACACGTCCAGGAGGGAACCCCACACCCGGGACACCCAGTCCGCGTCCACGTACTCGGACCCGGTGATGAACGGCACCCTGGCGGCCAGGAGCCTCAGGCCCTGGGGATCCGCCTCGGGCTCCGCGCGGTCCCTCAGCATCTCCAGGTCCGGGGTGCGCGACAGCGCCTGCACGAACGCCGAGCCGACTTCGTGGAGATACCTCAGGGACGGATGGAACCATGGCTCCGCCGACCTGAACGAGATGTCGTACAGCGCCGCCGACGGATCGGCCGAGAACCTCCTGCGGAGATCCTCGGCAGGGCTTCCCTCCTCGAGCTCCGGGGAGTCGAGGACGAATCCCGAGGGCCTGATGATGAATGCGGGATGTGCGGGTGCTTTGCGGGGCATGACAGAACGTCACCCGCGGTCACTGGTTAATACGTTGCCCTCGAAGCCATCAGAATCGGGCACGGCGCATGGTATCGTCCATGACAACTGCCACGCTCTTCCCGCGGAAGGCCATGCCGTACAGGATGACATCCTCCATGCCCTCCGCGTAGCGCTTACCGTGTATCTGTGCCAGTGCCTTCGCCGCCTCCGACTCCAGCCTCTCGCGCTCCGCCCTGCCTCTCAGGGCCTTGAACTCGATGAGGATGTTCGGATCGGTGCCGCCGGTCCTCACGAGCAGGAGATCGTAGTAGCCGTCGCCGGACATACCCTCGAAGACGACCCTGTGGGTGAAGCATGACGTCGCGAACATGCATCCGAGCATGACCTGGTATGTGTGCTCCTTCCCGAGGGTCTTGAAGTCGTAGGTCTCCATGAAGCGCCTGAGGTTGGCCTCTATACCCGCAGTGTCCCCGTTCAGGACGGATGCGATGACGGGGGACGCCAGGTTCGGGAGGTCGGCCGACATCGACGCGAGTATGTGACGCGCGAACACGCTGTTCATCTCCAGGTTAGGCACGGACACCGTGTAGCTGCGCCCGCCCTCCGGCACCGCTTTCAGGTACCCGGACATTACCATGACCGCATACAGTGCGGTGGTGCCGGACGAGATGTCGGAGAACGTCACCCTCTCGTCCAGACCGACGGAGACCGTCTCGCGGTCCCCGATGCGGGTGAGGTCCAGGCAGGTCTTCGCCAGGGCGCGGGACAGCAGGTCGTCGATGATCGCGTTCCCGCTGGTTCCGCTCCAGTAGTCGCTGGGCTCGAAACCCCTCTCCACATACGCCAGGATGCTCCATGGGTTGTAGATGTCCGACTTCCCGAAGCGGTAGCCGTCGTACCACTGCTTGGCCTCATCGAACCTCTCCGGATGCCCGTAGCTATCGCAGATGATCCGGACCTCATCCTCGGTGAACCCGAAGGACTCGCCGGACTCGACGCTGAATATGTTGTCGACCACCAGATTGTTCAGGCCTGAGAATATGCTCTCCTTCGCGATCCGCATGATGCCCGTCACGACGGCGAAGGCCAGATTGTCGTTGCTCTTGAGGCCGTTGTTGAATATCGACTTGATCAGATCGAGATTCTCCTTCTGGCCCCTCGTCCCGTAGGAGTTGTTGATCGGGTTGTCGTACTCGTCGATGAGCAGGACGACCTTCCTCCCGTGGTGTTCCATGACCACGCGGGTGAGGAACAGCAGGGCATCAGAAAGGTCGGCTTCGTCTGCGCGGTTGAAGTACACCTTGTCGAAGATCCTCCTGTCCCTCTCGTCCAGGGAGCCACGGACCTCTGAAAACCTGGCAAACAGCTCCGACATCCTCTTGGCGAGCGTCCTGACGAACGTCCGGTGAGTGCCGACCAGGAGGCCCTGGAGGTTGAGGCGGATGACCGGATAGGCCCCCCTCGCGGGATCGTCCGGGCGGATGCGGGATATATCCAGTCCGTCGAACCACTCCGCGGACTCGTCCGCGTAGTCCATATTGAGGTACGCGTCGATCATGCTAAGGTTCAGCGACTTCCCGAATCTGCGGGGACGTGTGAATATGAACACCTTCCCCTCGGACGACAGGACGCGATCGAGGAGGGCAGTCTTGTCGACATAATAGTAGCCTCCTTTGACAAGGGTCCTGAAATCGTCTATTCCCGAGGGGACTTCCTTCATGAGTTGCTGAACGACTATCTTCGATTTAACTACCGCGCCTGCGGATGTGATATATAGAACTCAGTATGCGACATTCCCATCCATATACTCCTTCGGCAAGCAACATATCATCCGCGACGCTGGACATCCCGGGGACACTGCGTCCCCGGCGCATCACATGCAGGAAAGAGTCGAACCCCCATCGCAGGAGGCGGCCCGATGAAGGGGCTGGGCCTCACGAAGACGGAGAGGTCGTGGGTCATGTACGACGTCGGAAACTCGGCGTTCGTGCTGATGATCTCGACGATCATCCCGATCTACTTCTACGCCATAGCCGAGAACGCCCTGGACGAGGCCACGTACCTCGCCTACTGGGGCTACGCCGCATCCGCGGCCACGGTGCTCTGCGCGCTCCTCGGGCCCGTGCTAGGGACCTACTCGGACAGGAGCGGGTGGAAGATCCGCATGTTCACCGCCGTCCTCGGGATGGGTGTCATCTGCTGCGCGGTGCTAGGGTTCATCCAGTCGTGGATGGCGTTCCTGGTCGTGCTCGTGGTCGCCCGCCTGGGGCTGTCGCTGAGCCAGATATTCTACGATTCGATGCTCATCGACGTCGCCGACGTGAGGGACGCGGACCGCGTCTCCGCCGCCGGATACGCCTGGGGATATATCGGGAGCTGCGTGCCCTTCGCCGTCTGCCTGGTGCTGATCCTCTTCTCGGACAGCTTCGGCATGACCATGTCTCAGGCCATGACCGTGTCCATGATCCTCGTGGCCGTCTGGTGGCTCGCCGCGAGCATCCCGCTCATAAGGAGCTACACGCAGAAACACAGCATCCCCGCGTCGGAGTCCAAGGGGGCCCTCCGCACACTGTACCACTCGATCGCCAACGCGAGGTCCGAGAAGAAGGCCTTCCTGTTCCTGGTGGCGTTCTTCTTCTTCATCGACGGCGTGTACACCATCATCGAGGAGGCCACCGCCTACGGCACCGCCCTCGGCCTGAACACCTACGGGCTGCTGGGGGCGCTGCTCGTGACCCAGATAGTCGCCTTCCCGTGCACCATCGCGTTCGGCAGGCTCTCCCAGAGGTACGACACCGCGAAGCTCATCGCGGTGTGCATCGTCGCGTACATCCTCATCACCATATTCGCGGTCTTCATGGACGACATCACCGACTTCTTCATGCTCGCGATCTTCGTCGGGTTCTTCCAGGGAGGCATCCAGGCCATGTCCAGGTCCTACTTCGCCAAGATCGTCCCGCCGGAGAGGTCCGGCGAGTTCTTCGGCATCATGGACATCTTCGGGAAGGGCGCGACGTTCCTCGGGACCATGACGGTCTCGTCGGTCACGCTTGCCACGGGGGAGTCGTCCCTCGGGATCCTCTCGGTCGTGGCTTTCCTCGTGATCGGCCTCATCCTATTCCTGATGTCCCTCAGGATACCGTCGAACAGGTCGGAGACCGTGGACATAACGGAGGAGGCTCTATCTGCATGAACGCAATCACATCGATATCGGAGGTATGAGCGATGCCGTCGACATACGCGCATTTCAGGCTCGGGAACGAGGTCATTCAGAAGCTGGACGGGGAGGCCCGCAGGGCGTGCGAATCGCACCGCGACCTCTACGGTATCGGCCTGCACGGCCCGGACATACTGTTCTACTACGACGCGCTGCACAGGAACCCCGTCAGCCAGATCGGGTTCGACATGCACGAGAGGCCCGGCAGGGAGTTCTTCGAGCCCGCCAGGGACCGCATCGGGGACACCGGCGACGCCGGCAGGGCGTACCTCTACGGGTACATCTGCCACTTCGCGCTGGACAGCGAGGCCCACCCGTACATCGAGGACTACATCCACGCCCGCGGGGTCGCCCACACGGCGATCGAGGGGGAGTTCGACAGGATGCTGCTGGCCCGTGACGGGAGGAACCCCGCGAAGTCCTTCCTGGCGGACCACATCCACACGGACGAGGCGGGATGCGACACCGTATCGAGGTTCTACCCCGACGTGAGCGCGGAGCAGATCGCGAAGACCCTGGAGGACATGAGGAAGTACAACCGCCTCCTGGTGGCCCCCGGCAGGATCAAGAGGGCCATGATCGAGCGCACGCTTCGCAAGACCGGCAACTACGACGACATGATCGGCCTCGTCATCAGGAACGAGCCGGACGCCCGCTGCGAGGACAGCGACAGGGAGCTGGACAGGATATATGCCGGCGCGGTGGACCTGTCCGTCGAGCTGATCGGAGTCCTGGAAACATACCTCGACGGGGAGATTGACTCGCTTCCCGCGAGGTTCGACAGGACGTTCTCCTACACCTGAATCGGCCGATGGCGGCCGGGCGGAACCCGAGGTCGATAATGCCCTCGAGGACCTCCGCCACCGCCGCGGCGTTCTTCCTTTCCCACTCGGGGCCCATCGGGCCCCCTTCCCTGGTCTCGGCCATGTGCCAGGAGTGGTCCGCGAGGACCAGGTCGCCGTCGATCCCGGCGGCCATCTCTACATAATCAGAGGGCTTCCTCTTCCCCTCGTGCATCGGCCAGAGGTACGCGGCAATGACCTTCCCCGACGAATCCCTGGCCTTCGGCACGGGGAACTCCAGCATCCTGCCGATGGCGTACGGGGAGGTGCTCCCGCCGATGTCGGTGTAGAAGGACGAGTCCTTGCGTATCCCCGTGACGTCGCAGACCGCGCGGACGACGCGCTCGTCGGAGGACATGTACGGAGCACGGAAGCAAATGGGTCTGCCGACCCTGTCCGATACGGAACACATGGATGCCAGGAGGACATCCCTCAGCGTTTCGTCGTCCAGCTGCGCCAGATCCTCGTGGTCGTACCCGTGCAGTCCGATGCAGTGGCCCGCGGCGCGGGCGCTGTCTATCGTCTCGGCGGTCCTGCCCTCGAAGAACAGCGTCCCCTTCATGCCGACATCGTCCAGGACGTCCAGCAGGATGCCCAGGCCCCTGTCGGAGGACGAGAAGCGCGGGGAGTCGCCGGAGCCCCTGTCCAGGGACCCGGCGGCGGTCTTCCCCGGGACCTGGACGTTCACGTCCCGGTCCACGTCCGCCGTGAAGTAGAGGCGCCTCATTTCCTGACGTTGACCGACGAGACCCTCTTGATGAGCATCCCCTCGATCTCCACTGGCGGGTACCGCATGGCGGTCTCCCTGGCGCGCCTGAGCTTGGCCTCGTTGTCCGCGTAGATGGTGAACAGCGTCTCGCCCGCCTCGACCCTCTGGCCCTTCTTCTTGAATATCAGCAGTCCGGCGCCTTTGTCGTTCGGGGCCCCGGCGGCCTTGGCGATGGCCACGACGTCCTTGTTGTGGATCGAGTGCACGTATCCGGGCTTGGTGGCGACTATGGACTCGCTGTACTTGCCTGGTTTCAAATCGTCGGACTTCAGGTCCGGCCTGCCGCCCTGGGCGACGACGATCTCCATGAACTTCTTGTACGCCTCCCCGGAGTCCAGGAGCTCCCTCGCCTTCACGGCGCCTCCCGGGATCCCGGCCATGTCCAGGATGATGCCCGCGCAGTCGCAGGCCTTCTCGATGACGCTGGCGGGGTGCTTGGCGCCCTCCAGGATCGAGATGCACTCGCGGGCCTCCAGGTTGGGTCCGACGGCGGATCCGACGGGCTGGTCGGCGTAGGTGATGGCGCACTCCGCGTGGATCCCGAGCTTCTCGCCCAGGTCCATGATGTCCCTGGCGTAGACCCTGGCCTCCTCGATGGTGGGCACCTTGGTGCCGGCGCCGGTGGGGATGTCAACCAGCAGGTACTCCGCGCCTCCGGCCACCTTCTTGCTCATGATGGACGCGAGCATCTGCGCCCTCGGGTTGATGCCCAGGGGATGCTCGATCTTGATCACCAGGTCGTCCACGGGGGCGATGTTCATCCCTCCGCCCCACGCGAACACGCCTCCGACCTCCTCGGAGATGCGCTTCAGCGAGTCCACGTCGATCTCCACGTTGCAGAAGGTCTCCACGAAATCGGACGTCCCGCAGGCGCTGCTGATGGCGCGCGACGACGTCTTGGGGATCATGACGCCCGCGGCGGCCACGATGGACACGACGATGGGCGTGATCTTGTTGCCGGGGACTCCGCCGAAGCTGTGGAAGTCGAACACCGGGTGCCTGTCGAACTTGATCATGTCCCCGGTGTGGGCCATCGCCTTGGTGAAGTCGGCGATCTCGTCGATGTCCATCCCGTTGATGTACAGAGCGGTGAGCCACGCGGAGATCTCGATCTTGGACAGCTTGTTGTCCAGGATGTCGGTGACGATGGACTCGATCTCCTCCCTGGAGAGCTTCTCGCCGTCCATCTTCCTGCGGATCGAGCGGACGGAATCCGGCTTGCTGGCGTACACGACCTCGGCCTCGTCGCCCTCGCGCGCCGCGCACTTGTCCATGACCGGCCTGGGCATCATGATGACGCCCTTCTCGACCAGCGTGTCCGAGCACGTCACGAGAGCGACGGTGCTCTTGATCGACGTGATCGAGACGCGGTCGTTCTCCTTGACGCCTATCGCCGCGCAGTCGTCGTCGTGCATGAGGACGACGGGCTCCGACGCGTCCAGGTCGTAGTACCTCACGGTGAGCTTCATCTGGATCCCCACTCCCTCAGCGCCACGGCGAGCTCCTCGTGGGTCTTCGCGTACTCGTCCGCGGGGATTCCCTTGTAGGCGGCCTCGACGGCCTGCGTCATGGCCTTCGCGCCCGAGCGGACGCCTCCGGGGTGCCCGGCCACGCCTCCGCCGGCCTGGATCTGGACGTCGAACCCCGAGCGCTTGACGATCTCCCCGACAAGCGCGGGGTGGACGCCTCCGGAGCACACGGGCATGACGGCCTTGTATGGAACGTCGTCGCCGAGGCACGCCTTCAGGTTGCTGTCGTCGTGGGCGCCCGCGGCCATCTTTCCGACGCCGAGGGTCCCGATGTGGAGCGCGTCGCCCCCGCACATGCGGACCAGTTTGGTAAGAGCGAGCATGTTGATGCCGTGGAGTGGGTCCTTGGTGAACGCGCCGTGCATCGTGCGGTGCACGTGGATGGGGATCTTGATGGACGGGTCCTCGGCAAGCGCCTGGAGACAGCCGTAGCCGCAGGTGACGACGTCGATCATCAGCTCCCTGGCGCCCCAGCCCTGGACCTTCTCGGCGAGCTCCAGGATCCTGTCGCTCCTGGTACTGATGTTGATCGCGTGCATCATGTAGTGGCCCTCCTCCTGGAGGCGGTCCAGCGACTCGGCGACACGGATGGTCCTGTCCTCTATGGGGCAGAACCTCTGGTCGACGAGGGTCTCGTCGTCCTTGGAGTTGGTGAGCCCGCCCGCACCGGCCTCGTACACGTACTCGGCGGTCTTCTCCGGGGACAGCCCGATCTTGGGCTTCACGATCGTCCCGACCAGGGGCTCCTCCGGCCTGTGCAGCGCCTGGCGGATGCCGGCGGCGCCGAACTTGGGGCCCTTGAACTGCTCCAGGATGCTCTTCGGGAAGGTCACGTCCTCCAGCCTGACCGCTTTGAGCGCCCCGAGCCCGAACAGGTTCCCTGCGATGACGCTCAGGATCTGCGGGACGGCGCCGGTCTCGATGCTGAAGTCGGCCGCGGGGAACTCGCATGTCACGATGTCGCCGTCGATCGAGGTGATCCTCGCGCCGAGGTCCTCGAAGATGGATCCGTCCAGGGTGGAGATGCTGGTCCACGTCCCGGTGGACTGCTCGGCGGCGATGGCCTCCGCGGCCTTCTCCATGGGCAGGTCGGTGGTCACCCTGTACTTGCACACAACGTTCCTGTCGGGGTCCTCGGGCTCGCCGAGGTGCAGATAAGAAAAGCTCTCCATTCAGAACAACTCCTGGTTGAATATCCCGTCTCCAAGCTGTTTGACCATGACGCCGTACACGGAGCCGGGGCTCATCATGCCCAGCTCCGTGATGATCGCGTCGATGTAGGAAGCCGGCGTGCTGTCGAACACCGGGTTGAATATCTTGACGGAGCCGCGGACCTCCCCGGGCCTTATGACCTCGGAGACGTCGCGCTCCTCTATGGTGACCGTGTCCCCGAACAGGGTCATCGGCGAGAACTTGTAGGTCTCGGCGCAGGCGTAGAACTGGACGCGCGCCTCGTGCGCCGCCAGGGCCAGCTGGGAGGTGCCAACCTTGTTGATCAGCGCCCCCTGGGAGGTGACCGTGTCGGCGCCGACGAACACCTTGTCGGTCCTCTTCATGACCGCGCGGACCGCGCTGTCGATGATCAGGGTGATGTCCACCCCCGCGTCCGCCAGGTCGTTGACCGTCAGGATCCCCTGCCTCCAGGGGCGGGACTCCGTGGCGTACACCTTGATGTCCTTGCCCTGCCTGTGGGCCTCCTTTATCACGCCGAGGGCCGCGCTGCTGTTGCAGTGCGTCATGATGGTGTCGCCGTCCTGGATGCGGCGGGCCCCAATCCTGGCGATCTCCTCGACCGCCCTCTCGGACCTGGCGCAGAACGCCCTTGCGTTGTCCGATACGAGCGCCCTCGCCTCGTCCAGCGAGGAGGCGTCCCCCGCGCCCCTCGTGGTCGCGCGGACGCCGTTCCACAGCGACACCGCCGTGGGGCGGGACGCCAGCAACGTCTGCGATGCCTTCTCCAGATCCGCGAGGAAACCCTCCAGCGAACCTCCGGCGTAGGTGTCGGCGAAGTTTCCCAGGGCGGCTGCTCCCGCCCGGGCGATCCTCCCGGCCCCGCGAATCTCCATGCTGCGGATGCTCTCCGCCGTACCCTCGATGGATGTCACGCTGGGGGTATCTCCCACCACTCCTATAAGGGAACCCCACGTGCGTTACGTAGAAGACGCGGGGAATACGGAGGCATCAGGAGACTCGGACGTCGCCCGGGCCGACCGCGAAGGAATATCTGCTGGACGGGTACGAGCATATTTATCATCTAGCAATTGATTATGAAATACATGATGAGAACAGAAGCCGACGGATCATCGTTCCCGTGTATGCGCGAACAACAGACATACTACGTGGACAAGACCCTACTCATCAAAGACCTGCTTGACACGAACCCGGAAGGGGTCTACCTCTACACACGTCCACACGGATTCGGGAAGACCACCAACATCACGATGCTGGACGCCTTCCTCAACATCGAACACGTGGGAAACACGTGGTTCGACGGCCTCGAGATATCGAAGCATCACGAGTACAACGAGTTCAGGAACGCATATCCAGTGGTTTTCCTGAGACTCTCCGCGCTGTCATCCGACAGTTTCGACGAATTCATGGACTCCGTGCGGTCCATGCTCGCGGAGGAGTACAAGCGGCACGGCTTCATCTTCGAGCCTGGGTTCATGACGACCAGCGAGAGGAACCTGTACGAAACCATGTCGGACAACACCGCCCCTCCGAGCAAGGTCGCCCGCGGGGTGCTTGCGCTCAGCCGCATGATGGAAAGGCACTATGGGAAGAAGGCCGTAATCCTGATGGACGATTACGACCGGGCGGTGACGAACTCATCCAGATACGGCCGTCAGAATGAAATCATCGGGTTCATCGGCCGTTTCATGAACGCCTCAATGAAGGATAATCCGTACCGCCATCTGGCCTATGTCACCGGAGAGACCCGGTTGACCCAGACAGATATCTTCGTAGGACCCGACAACCTGTGGACGGATGATGTCTTCAATACAAGATCCGGAGAGAGGTTCGGCTTCAAGGAGTCGGAGGTCAGGGATGTGCTCGCGCACTACGGCCATCCCGAGAAGTTCGACGAGGTCAAGACATGGTACGACGGATACCGCTTCGGGGACGCTGAGGTGTACAGCCCCTCCGGTTTCATGACGTACATCTCGAATGGCTTCGTCCCGGGCAGCTACTAAAGGAATCCATGGTGTATCCCCATCACCAGATTTCCACGGTCGGTCGGGCAGGACTCCGTTCTTTCGTGTAGACGATGATTGCCGTCGTAGAATGTCCTCACCCGAGGGCGAAATCCTTCCGAGGACCATCCCGTCTATGTCGAACGGGGACCTCTCGGACGCCTTGGCGACGGCATGAGCCAGCTTGTCGGCGTTGTCCGCGTATACGGTCATCAGGACGTCGCCCTCTGAGACCCTGTTCCCGCGCTTGCGGTGCAGTATAATCCCGGCGCCCTTGTCGGACGGCGCGCCCGCCGCCTTGGCCACCGCCACGACGGCCTTGTTGGACATTCCGCGCACGAACCCGGACCTAGGGGAGACGACGTCCGCGGAGAACCTGCCCGGGACCATGTCGCCGGAGGAAATGTCGGGCCTTCCGCCCTGTGCCGCGACGATTTCGAGGAACTTCCTCCTCGCATCGCCCGATTCCAGGATGCGCTTCGCGGCGTCGTGGCCGTTCATGGTGCCCGTCATCTCCAGCAGGATCCCGGCGCAGATGCAGGCCTTCTCGGCCACCTCCTCGTGCCCTGGGACGCCCTCCAGGACCTGCATGCACTCGCGCGCCTCTAGGATCGGCCCGACGGCCTCGCCCAGGGGATGGTCCGCGTACGTGACGGCGCACTCTATCCTCATCCCCAGGATCTCGCCCAGCTCCATGAGGTCGCGGGCGTACGACCGGGCCTCCTCGAGGGTCCCGACCTTGGTCTCCTTGCCCATGGGGATGTCCATGAGCAGGTCGGTGGCGCCGGCGGCGACCTTCTTCCCGAGGATCGACGCGAGCATCTGCGGGCGCGGGTCGATGCCGAGCGGGCGCTGGGTGCGTATGAACACGTCCCCCGCGGGCGACAGATCCGTGGCTCCGGTCCAGGAGAACACGCCCCCGACCTCCTCGGTGATCCTGCGGACCTCGTCGTCGTCCAGGTCTATGCGGCAGAACGTCTCCACGAAGTCCGCGCTGCCGCAGGCGCTGCTTATCGCACGGGAGGACAGCTTCGGTATGAGGTGTCCCGCCGAGGCGACTATGGAGACCACGATGGGCGTGATCTTGTTGCCGGGGACCCCGCCGAAACTGTGGAAGTCCAGGACCTGGCGGCGGTCGAAGCGGATGCTCCCGCCGGTGACGGACATCGCCCGTATGTACGCGGCGGTCTCCTCCAGGTCCATCGAGTTGATGTGCAGCGCGGTGAGCCAGGCGGAGATCTCGATCTTCGAGAGCCTGCCCTCCATGACGTCGTCGACGATGCCGGCGATCTCCTCCTCGGAGAGCTTCAGGCCGTCCATCTTCCTGCGTATCGAGCGCACGGAGTCGGGGGCGGGCGACGCGATGACGTCCACGCTGTCCCCGTCGCGGATACCGCAGGCCTCCAGAAGGGCGACCGGGACCATGACGACGCCGATCTCCAGGAGCGTGTCCGACATGCTCACTATGGCGGTCGTCCCCTTGGGCCCGGATACCCTGACGCGGTCGCCCTCGCGGACGCCGAGCTCCTGGCAGTCGGTTTCGTGCATGAGGACCGTCGGGTCCGAGGAGTCGATGTCGTAGTGGCGGGCGGTGAGCTGCATTCGGACGGTGAAGGGCGAGCACCTTCTTTATTCTGCGTCGGCCGGGGCCGGCTCGTCGGCGGGTTCGGGGAGCTCGGTCATGAGCACCTCGGACACCACGCGCCTGACCTCGTCCATCCCGTACGACAGGTATATCGCGGCGAGGATCGCCTCCATGGAGTCGGCCCTCATGTTCTCGTTGATGATGTTGGAGCCGTCCGGGTTCCTGTGGCCCCCTCCGACCCTCATCGCCCCGTCCAGGTCCATGCCGTACGCGAGGATCCTCTCGGAGATGCGGTGGTTGGCTACCTTGTCCTGCTTGAAGTCGGTCATGGCGCCCTCGCGCAGGTCCGTGTCCCTGTACACCGCCTCGCACACCGTGAACTCCAGGACTGTGTCGCCGAGGAACTCCAGCCTCTCGTAGGACTCGCCCCCGTGCTCGTTGGTGTAGCTGTCGTGGGTGAGGGCCTCGCAGAAGAGTGCCAGCGCCTCCGCGGGAACGTTCCTGTAGCGGAACGGCGGATGCGCCAGGAAAAGGCGGACGCTCTTCTCGAAGTCGGATTCCATCGCGGACCCCCATGGCCCATTCCGGATATAATCCCCGCCTCGGCACCGGGATCGGACTGGACTACGTATCTAAGAGCTTCCTGTCAATAATCCGCATAGGCTTCCCTTTAAGAATCGAACGCGAATCTCACGCGTTCGCCGGATAGGTCAGGCCCGCATGTCGGGATCTTCCCCATCCCGGCACGCAGGCACCGACCCGGTAGGAGGCGGTATCAGGTGATACTTATCACCTGCAGGGTTAGATCCTGCATAGTGATGGTCATTATCACCGAAAGCGGTGAAGTGATCATTGCGGTCATTCCGTAAGGTCGAATCCGAACTTTCGGAATGACAAACCGTGACCCCTCGGGTCCGGTCCCCGCTGCGACGGGGGCCGTTAACCTCCATGAACCTACATGGTATGACTGCTATTTAACATTTCTTTCAGACAATAAAACTTCCGCAACCCCGGCTGTCGGAACGCAGGTTAGCTTCGCCCCGAATCCGACGGAACCTCGGTACATATTATTAGAGAGAGCCCTTTCACCGTCCTCATGGCCGGAAAGAAGCGCATAAGGATGAGAGGCGTCAAGCACACATCCAAGAGGCAGGAGGACGAGCTGCTGGAGAAGGCCAGGGAGCTCTCCGCGAACCCCGGCCTGCTGAGGCCCCAGTGCGCGGGCAACTGCAGGAAGTGCGCGTTCGACAAGCCGTTCAAGCAGATCGACGGACTGGCCAAGATCAAGGGCAACCCGGACGCGCTGATCAAGGAGGCATCCAGGCTCGGCGGGGACGACATCGTCCGCGCCTACGCCGGAACCGTGTCCCTGGCAGCGTCCGGCACGGTCCCGCTTCTCGCCTCCGGCAAGCTCGGAGGGGAGACCGTCTCCTACGCCGTGCGCGGAACGGTCAACGCCACCAAGCTCATCGGGTGCCAGTACTACGACGACCCCAAGAAGAGGCTGCTCCTGTACTCGGACACCGTCAAGAAGAACAGGCTCCACCTGTACTCGTTCGGCGAGGATCTGGTGTGCTCCGACACGCCCAACATGCCGGAGGACTACCTCTACGACACCTTCTGGGAGACCCCCTACGAGTTCCCCGAGGACGGCCTGAGCTGCGGCCACGAGACATCCGCCGTCCTGGAGATCCACGTGAAGTCCCTGGGCGAGACCGTCTCCATCTGCGAGAACTGCGCCAGAAACACGTCCACGCTGATGTACATCGTGTCCAGGCTGGCCGCCGTGGACCCGATGGACGACATCGAGGTCCGCATAAGGCACAAGTTCCACTCGGCCGGAGAGAAGGACGTCGAGCCCATCACCGGCGACAGGCTCAAGGACTACATGGTCGGCAAGGTCACCGACGAGAACCTGATCTCGTCCGTCAAGAGGGCCAGGCTGGGCCAGCTGAAGGATGCCGGCTCCGCCACGTACATCGTGGGAACGAAGAACTACGGCTCCGACCTGGATTCGTTCATATCCGCGCTCGAGGGCGACGCCAGGGAGCTGGCAACCTTGAAGAAGTACCTGTCCTCCAGCGGCAGGGCCGTGGTCGTCAAGGCGCCGAAGTGCTCCGAGGCGCTGTCCTACCTCTGGGACGACTGGAGAGGCATCGTCGCCGCGCACACCGACCAGAAGACCGCCGACTCCCTCGGGGACATGTCCAAGGGACAGCCCGGCGTGGTCCTCGCGGATGCGTACGGCATATTCGTGTCAGCGGACGTAGTCGCGTCGCTCCCGGAGTTCAAGAGGCCGGGGCCGGTGACGCAGCTCGCGGACAAGTTCGCCAAGGCCGCCAAGGTCGGGGGATCGTCGATGGTCCTGGAGACCGCCGGCAAGGCCTCGCTGAAGGACAACAGGTCCCGCTCCGTCGCGGCCGCGTTCATGCTGGCCACCGGCGCCGAGCCGTCGATCAAGCTGTCCAACGACGAGAGGGACCTGGCAGAGTACCTCGTTCCGTTCGCGAAGAACGTCATAGCGGCGGGCGGCGAGAAGTACCGCGACACCATGAACACGCTTCTCACGGCGTGCGGGGCGAACGAGAAAGTATCCTGACATCCGCCACGTAGTGCGAGACCGACGGGGCGAAGGACTTCACCTCGCGGATCCCCAGGACCTCGTAGTCGCACAGCGGCGAGAAGATCTCGTCCACCCTGCGGTCCTGCTCGCCGACGTAGAACGTGTCGTGGTAGTGGATCACCCCGCCCTCGCGGATCATCCTGAGCGCGGCGGGAACGAACTCCGACGTGGTCTGGACGTATCCCATCAGTATCCTGTCGGCGAACGCCCTGCCCGGGATCGACCTGTTGTCCCCCAGCATGGGGATGACCACATCCCCGACCTCGTTGTCGGCGACGTTGCGCACCAGGAACCTGTAGGACTCGGGGTTCTTCTCGCAGGCGAACACCCTGCGTGCGCCCGAGAACTTCGCAAGCGGGAGCGTGAAGTAGCCGATCCCCGCGAACATGTCCACCACCGTCTCCCCGGAGCAGTCCAGACGGCGCATCCTCATGCGCTCGTCGGTGTTCCCGGAGGCGAACATCACCTTGGTGACGTCGAACCCGTAGCGGATCCCGTTCTCCAGACGGACCGACTCGGTCTCCGTCCCGTGGATCACGCGCATGCTGGGCCTGCGGAACTCCCCCGAGACGCCGTGCACATCCGCGCAGACGGTCTTGGCGCGCAGGACGCGCGCGTACGCGTCCCCGATCTCGCCGAGATAGGGCTCGCACTCGGGGCGGAGCTTGAGTATCACGATGTCCCCGACGAACTCCCAGTGGTCCGGGAGCATGCCCCCGAGCTCCGGGATCCCGGACAGCTCGGCTGCGACGCGCTCCTGGGGGCTCCTGCGGTCCAGCGTGTGGGCGTCGCCCTCGGAGACCTCGTATCCCATCGATTCGACCTCGGCCACGTGCTCGGGGAGTATCGGAACCATGCGGAAGTCCCCCTCCTTGGAGATCTTGGCATGGATATCCACGAGCCCGCGGGACATCAGGTCCCTTATCACTGGACCGGCCTCGGCGGACGGTATCGAAGCGACGGGGACCCTCCTCATACCAGGCACCTCAGCAGGGTCCAGAACCCGGCCATGCCGGTCCTCGGGCGGGCCAGGAGGCCCCTGATCACATCGGTCGGCGTGTCCAGGCTTATGTTGTCCAGCACCTCGCGCACATCGTCGCGGGAGGCGTACCTTCCCGCCCTCGAGAGGTCGCCGTCGTCCATGCGGATGTACACCCGGCGGAGCCTAGCGCCCCTGCGTATCTCGCGGCCTATGCCCCCGTTCCAGCGCCTGTCGTACTCCGACAGCCTCCTGCGGGAGAGGTCGCCGTCATCCAGCGCGCGGTGCGCGACGTCCGCGAGGATCGGCGCCGCGACCATGGAGGGGGTTATGCCTCCTGCGGACACGGGCTTCACCTGCGAGGCGGCGTCGCCGATCAGCATCGTCCTGTCCCCGGACATGGGACCGAGCGGGCCCATGGGGATCTTACCGCACTGCATCGACCGGACGCGGTCCTCCCACCCCAGGTCGGACAGCAGCCTCCTGAGGTACTGGACGGGCGGTCCGACGGACCATTCGGTGCACAGGCCCACGCGGGTGACGTCACCGCAGGGGATCTCCCAGGTGAAGAACCCGGGCGCGTAGCGGGAGCCGAGCCTCATGCGGAACATGTCCTGCTCCTCCATGCGGACGTCCACGGTGGCCTGTATCCCACGGAGGTACTCCGGGCGGGGGAGGCCCATGCCCTGCGATACGGCCGAGGAGTGCCCGTCGGCGCCGACCAGCAACCTGGCGCGGTGCCCGCCCGACGACGATGACAGGGTCACGCAGTCCCCTATCGAGAACGACGACACGCGGTCCGACGTGCGGATCTCCGCGCCCGCGGCCAGCGCCCTGTCCGCAAGGAGCGAATCGAACTCCGCGCGGTCCACGGCGACCGCCTTCGGCCCGTCGGAGCGGACGCGGACGGTGCTCCCGTCGGGGAAGCGGACCTCCGCCCCGTGAAGTGTGGATAGAATCCCGGGGGAGACCCCGGAGAGTTTGACGGCGTCGCAGGTCAGGAGCCCGGCGCACTGCACCGGCTCGCCGATGCGGGCGTGCTCCTCGAAGACCGCGACGTCGTGGTCCCGGGCGAGGAGGGCGGCGGAAGCGCATCCCGCGGGGCCGCCCCCCGCGACCGCGACGTCGATCATGATCAGTTCTTCTTGGACTTCTCGTAGTCCGCGACGAACTTGGCGATGCCCTCGTCCGTCTTCGGGTGTCCGATCATCTTCTTCAGCGTGTCGTACGGGATGGTCGCGATGTCGCATCCGCACAGCGCGGCGTCCAGCACGTGGTTGGGTCCGCGGATGGAGGCGGCGATGACCTCGGTCCCGTAGCCGTAGTTGTTGAAGATGTCCATAATCTGCTGCACCAGGTCGGATCCGTACTGGCCGATGTCGTCCAGGCGTCCCACGAAGGGGGAGACGAACGCGGCGCCGGCCTTGGCGGCCAGGAGGGCCTGCAGGGGCGAGAAGATCAGGGTGACGTTAACTCTGATGCCCTCGGAGGACAGGATCTTGGTGGCCTTCAGCGTCTCGACGCACATGGGCAGCTTGACGTTGATGTTGGGGTGGATGGCGGCGAGCTCGCGGCCCTCCTTCACCATCTCGTCGCAGGTCATGGACATGGCCTCGGCGGATATGGGCCCGTCGACGATCTCGGCGATCTCCTTCACGCGGGTGCGGACGTCGACGCCCTCCTTCGCGATGAGGCTGGGGTTGGTGGTGACACCGTCGAGGATGCCCCAGCTGTTGATCTCCCTGATCATGTCCAGGTTCGCTGTGTCTATGAATATCTTCATCTCGTCACTTCCTTGAGATTGCCTTGCGGGCAGCGTCGGCGATGTGCCCGGACGTCAGCCCGTACTTGACCAGGAGCTCGTCCGGCTTGCCGGACTCGCCGAATGTGTCCATGGTGCCGACCCTCTCGAGGGGGGCCGGGCGGGACTCCGCCAGGACCTCCGCGACCGCGGATCCCAGGCCTCCGATGACGCTGTGCTCCTCGGCGGTGACGCAGCATCCCGTCTTGGAGACGGACGCGACGACGGCGTCGGAGTCCAGCGGCTTGATGGTGGACATGTTGACGACCTCCGCCGAGACGCCCTCCTGCGCCAGGGCCTCGGCGGCCTCCAGGCACATGGCGGTCATCTGGCCGCAGCCGATGAGCGTCACGTCGGAGCCCTCGCGGAGCACCTTGGCGACGCCGATGCGGAAGGGCTCGCCCTCCTCGGTTATGACCGGGAAATCGGCACGGCCCATGCGCATGTACGCCGGGCCGTCCATGGCGGCGAGGGCCTTCGTGGCCGCGTAGGCCTCGTAGGCGTCCACGGGGCACACGACAGTCATGTTGGGGAGGGCGCGCATGATCGCGATGTCCTCCAGCGCCTGGTGCGAGGCTCCGTCCTCGCCCACCGTGATGCCGCAGTGGGTGGCGCACACCTTGACGTTGAGTTTGGGGTAGGCGATGCCGAGCCTGATCTGCTCCCAGCACCTGCCGGTGGCGAATATCCCGAACGTGGACGCGAAGACGACCTTGCCGGACGCGGCGAGACCGGCGGCGATGCCGATCATGTTCTGCTCCGCGATGCCGACCTCGACGAACCTCTCGGGGCACACCTTCTGGAAATCCGATGTCTTGGTGGATCCCGCCAGGTCCGCGTCGAGCACGACGACCCTGGGGTCCTCCCCGGCCAGGTCCGCCAGGGCCTTGCCGTAGTAGTTGCGCTGGGCTATCTTCACTGGACCGCCCCCGTGAGCTCCTGGATGGCGCGCTCGCGCTCCTCTGCGTTGGCGGCCTTCCCGTGGAAGGATGCGTTGTTCTCCATGAACGAGACGCCCTTCCCCTTGATCGTGTTCATGATGATGGCGACCGGCCTGGTCGGCTCGTCGTACGCCCTCTCGAGGGCGTCGAGGATCATCTGGATGTCGTGGCCGTCGATGACGATCACGTCCCATCCGAAGGACTTCCACTTCTCGGGGAGCGGATCCAGTCCCACGGCGTCCTCGGTGTTCCCGGTGATCTGCAGGCGGTTCCTGTCAACGATCGCCACGAGGTTGGACAGCCCGTACTGGCGCGCGAACATCGCGGCCTCCCAGTTCTGGCCCTCCTGCATCTCCCCGTCGCCGAGCAGGCACAGGGTGCGGTAGTCCTTCCCGTCCATCTTGCCGGCCAGCGCGATGCCGCAGGCCATGCTGAGCCCCTGGCCCAGGGACCCGGTGGACATCTCGACCCCGGGGACCTTCCCGCGGACGGGGTGGCCCTGGAGCCTGGATCCGAGCCTGCGGAGCGTCTGGAGCTCGGAGACTGGGAAGTACCCGGACTCGGCGAGCGCCGCGTACAGTATGGGCGCGACGTGGCCCTTGGAGAGGACGAAGCGGTCCCTGTCCTCCCACTGGGGGTTCTTCGGGTCGTGCCTGAGGCCCCCGCCGAAGTACAGGACGGACATGAGGTCCGCGGAGGACAGCGATCCCCCGGGGTGCCCGGAGCCCGCGGCCGACGTCATCTCGATGACGTCCACCCTCAGGCGGTCCGCTATGGCCTTAAGCTCAGCGCAGTCGGGTGCGGACATGCTCAATCGCTCTCGATCCTGGGGGCCAGCAGGTAGTTCACCTTCGCCTGGCCGTCTGCCAGGGCGAACACCAGCTTGACAGGGTAGTCGTTGTCCAGCTCGATCCTCACGACGGTGCCGGCGGGGATCGCCTTGGTGATGTTCGAGAAGTAGTCCAGGGGGAACATGCTCTGGACCTCCGCGTCGGCGTTGATCTCGGTGAGGGCCTCGCCCTCGAGCCTGAGGCTGACTGAGTCGGTGTCGCCCTCGCAGGAGAGCTCGAAGAAGCCGGCGCCCGCCTTGAGCGAGATGTGGTCGGAGATGGACTCCGCGGCGCGGATCCCCTTCTGCAGCTCGTCGACCTTGAGGCTGATGTCGGTCGCTATGGTGAGCTGGGGGACCTTCGGGTCGTTCATGCTGGCCGTGTCCACGAGGTTCATGCGCCTGGTGATGTTGCCGACCTTGAACACGAGCCTGCCGTGGGCGTCGTCCTGCTCCATGGAGATGGTGTCGCCGGAGGAGGCCAGCTTGAGCACCCCCTTGACCTTGTCCAGGTCCAGGCCGATCTCGCAGGGCTCGGCCTCGAAGGACTCGAACGCGCCCTTCCCGACCTCCATCTCGATCATGGCGACGTGCGCCGCGTCCACGGCCTTGAGGGTCATGCCCTCGGGCGTGATGGTGAACTTGACCTCGTCGATGAGCGTGGAGATGATGTTGACCAGTCCCTTGAGGGTGTCGGACTTGAGATCCGCCTTGAACATCCTCAGTACTCCCTCCAGGTGTGGTTGCACTTGCAGCAGCGGTAGATCCTCGTCTCGGGCTCATCCGCGGCCCTGGTCTGCCTGATGACGAAGAACGCCTCGGTGTGGGCGCACTCCGGGCAGACGACGCGGGTCTTGGGGAGAGTCGCGGTGTCCTCCTCGATGACGGTGGTCATCCTGTTCTTGGAGTCCGTGACGATGATTTCTGGCTTGTTGCCGAGCTCCTTCTCGGCACCGCACTTGCTGCAGACGTACTTCCCCTCGCGGGGGAACATCATCGATCCGCATGATGGGCAAAACATGTTATCAGCCTCTATGACACGGGCATCGTATGACGGTATAAAACGATACGCACGCGGACTCGCGCGACTATAGAGAACGATGGGTAAGGGGTTTGTCGGGAGAGGCTGGGGGCCCCTCCCATGAGCTTCACTTCTTGCCCTTCTTCTTGGAGGCCCTGGTGTTCTCCTTGACGGCGGCGGCGATCTCCTCGCCCTGCGCCTTGCCGTCGGTGATGTCCGCGGCGTTGTATCTCAGGACGGTCCATCCCTCGGCGCGCAGCTCGTCGTCCCCGGAGGTGTCCGCCCCGGGCTCGTCGACGTAGACGGCGACCTTGCCCTTGACGAAGGCGACAGGGATGTTCCTGTCGCCGTAGCTCCTCCTGCACCTGAGCCCCTTGTTCCAGGCGGCCCTCCTGACGAGCGCCTCTGGGGAGTTGTCGGTGTAGATGTCCTCTCCGAGGGCCTCGTCCTCCTCGACGGCGGGAGCGGGCTCCTCGGCGGGTGCCTCTGCGGGGGCCGCGGGGGTCTCGACGACGGGCTCGGCTGTCTCCTCGACAGG